>CAZNWX010000129.1:4400-6365 GCA_964576415.1 uncultured Magnetovibrio sp.
GAGATGGCTCAATCGTGGCGATCGACGCCGGCCATCCTCAATGCCGTTGACTATGTCTTCAAAACACCAGATGCCGCGGACGGCTTGACCTGGGCGGATCACGCCATCCACCATCTGACCGCCCGCCAGGGCCAGGCCGGACGCGTTGAGCTTTGGCCCATGTTGCGCGCCACGGAAGCCCACGAGTCTGATCCTTGGGACGCGCCGTTGGATCAAATTTCCGGCGACGATCCAAGAATTCGCCTCGCCGATACGATCGCCGACACGGTCTGGGACTGGATGGATCGTGGAGAGGCTCTCGAATCCCAGGGGCGCCCTGTGGTGGCCGGTGACATCATGATCCTGGTCCGAACACGCGGCGCCTTTGCTGACGAGATGGTCCGCGCCCTGAAGGACAGGGGCGTCCCCGTGGCTGGCAGCGACCGGATGATTCTGACCGAGCACCTGGCCGTGATGGATCTCATCGCACTTGGCCGGTTCGCCTTGTTGCCCGATGACGACCTGAACACAGCGACGGTACTCAAGGGGCCGTTCATCGGTCTATCGGAGGATCAGCTGTTCGACCTAGCCCATGGGCGTACCGGGACCTTGTGGCGCGAACTCACCCGTTGGGGCGACACAGACCTTGTCTATGGACCGGCCCTGGAGAAGCTTCGCCGTGTCCTGGCTATCGCCGACTACATGCCGCCGTTTGAATTCTTCAACGCCGAACTTTCCGGCGGCGGTCGGCGCGCTATGCTAGCTCGCATGGGTCCTGAGGCGGCCGATCCCGTCGACGAATTCATGGCCTTAGCCTTGGATTTCGAACGCGGCCATGTGCCGTCCCTGGAAGGGTTCCTTCACTGGATTGAAACCGGTCAGACGGAGGTCAAACGCGACCTGGAACAGGCCGGCGGCGCCGTCCGCGTGATGACCGTCCATGGTGCGAAAGGCCTTCAAGCGCCCATCGTGTTCCTTACGGACAACGGGCGCCTGCCGGCACGGCAACTCCAGGCCCGCCTCCGGTGGGCAACGACGGACGAGGGCGAAGACGTGGTGTTGTGGCCCGCGTTTCAGGACAATGAGGTCGCAATCACGGAGGCGGCAGCCGAGAAACGTCGCCTGGAAATGGAACGCGAGTACCGGAGACTCCTATACGTCGCCATGACCCGCGCCGAAGACCGGCTGTACATGACCGGATGGTGCGGCAAACGGGATCCCGATGAGATCTGTTGGCATGCGTTGGTGGAGGCAGGACTACGCCGGGCGCCGAGCATGACCGAGTTTGACATGCCCGAGGGTCAGGGCTTGCGTCTCGACAACCCGCAGACTGTCCCACCTTCCGAAGGTGAGACCGTCCTGCCCCTGAGCGTCGACGTGACCGACCTTCCCGCCTGGGCGCACCGCCACGCCCCCGAGGAACCGACACCGCCGCGCCCCCTGAGACCCTCGCGCACGGAAGACGATCCCACTGTGGCTTCCCCCCTCAGCGATGACAGCGACCGGTTCAAACGCGGCCGCATCTTGCATTCATTACTGCAAACCCTGCCCGACCTTCCCTCGGACGCGCGCCCAACAGCCATAGCTGCCTACCTGGCCGAACCGGCGCACGATCTGTCCGCCGCCCAGCAATCGGAAATTGGCGGCGAGGTTCTGGCCGTCTTAAACCATCCAGATTTCGCACCCCTGTTCGGACCGGGCAGTCAAGCAGAGGTGCCTATTGTTGGTGACGTGGGAACGTTCGAGCCTTGCGTCATATCCGGCCAGATGGATCGCCTCCTAGTGACGGACACCACGGTGACCATCGTCGATTTCAAGACGAATCGGCCGCCGCCAAAAGAGGAAACGGGCGTTGCTGAGGTCTATCTGCG
Organism: uncultured Magnetovibrio sp.; assembly: GCA_964576415.1. GTDB lineage: Bacteria > Pseudomonadota > Alphaproteobacteria > Rhodospirillales > Casp-alpha2 > UBA3470. Next base: position 6,251 of record CAZNWX010000129.1, read on the forward strand.
CCAGATGGCAGCGTACCGGGCAGCACTCCGGCAGATTTATCCAGATCATGTAATTCTATCGGTTATGCTGTGGACGGACGGGCCCCAGCTCATGCGTCTGAGCAACTTAATTCTC
>CAZNWX010000130.1:0-6343 GCA_964576415.1 uncultured Magnetovibrio sp.
GCATTATCAATTTCCAGAATGTCGATGTTTTCCTGGTTTTCGGGGCAGTACTTGTTGACCCCGACGACCACTTCCTCGCCGCGGTCGACGCGCGCTTGCTTGCGGGCCGCTGATTCCTCAATCCGCTGTTTTGGCATGCCAGCCACCACGGCCTTGGTCATGCCACCCAGGTCTTCCACCTCGTTGATCAACTTACGCGCTTCGTTGGCCAGGGAATTGGTCAATGATTCGACATAGTAGCTACCGCCCAGGGGGTCGATGACGTTCGGAATGCCGGTCTCCTCGGCGACGATCAGTTGGGTGTTCCGCGCGATCCGGGCTGAGAAGGGGGTCGGCAAGGCGATGGCTTCGTCGAGGGCATTCGTGTGTAGGCTTTGGGTGCCGCCCAGAACGGCGGCCATGCATTCGATGGTCGTCCGCACGACGTTGTTGTAGGGGTCATCCGCTGTCAACGACACACCCGAGGTTTGGCAGTGTGTACGCAACATGGATGACCTAGGGTTCTGGGGGTTGAACTGCTGCATGAATTCGCACCAAAGAAGGCGCGCCGCACGCAGCTTTGCGATCTCCATGAAGAAGTTCATACCGATAGCGAAGAAGAAGCTGAGCCGAGGCGCGAATGTGTCCACCTCAAGACCCTTGTCGACCGCCGCGCGGACATACTCCAGCCCATCCGCGAGTGTAAAGGCCAGTTCCTGGACCGCCGTCGCGCCGGCTTCCTGCATGTGGTAGCCGGAAATGGAGATGGAATTGAACCGAGGCATGAATTGAGCCGTATGGCCAATGATGTCCGCAATGATCCGCATGCTGGGCTCGGGCGGGTAAATATAGGTGTTGCGGACCATGAATTCCTTCAGGATATCGTTCTGAATGGTCCCGGAAAGCTGCTCCTGCGAGACACCCTGTTCCTCGGCGGCGACGATGTAGCCCGCCAACACGGGCAAAACGGCCCCATTCATCGTCATGGACACGCTCATCTCATCGAGGGGAATGCCGTCGAACAAGATCTTTATGTCCTCCACGGAGTCAATGGCAACCCCTGCCTTCCCCACATCCCCAACGACGCGTGGATGGTCGCTGTCATATCCGCGGTGGGTAGCCAGATCGAAGGCAACCGATAGCCCTTTCTGACCGGCGGCGAGATTGTCCCGATAGAATTTATTCGATTCCTCAGCCGTCGAAAATCCCGCGTACTGGCGAATGGTCCACGGCCGGTTGGCATACATGGTCGCCCGTGGCCCCCGCACGAAAGGCGCGAAGCCAGGGAATGTGTTGACGTTTTCAATCCCCTCCAGATCGTCCGCTGTGTACAGTGGCTTAACAGCAATTCCTTCTGGTGTCTCCCAAACCAAGTCTTCGACGGTGCGTCCGCTTAGCTCCTTTCCCGCTGTAGTTTCCCACGCATTCAGGGTTGGGCCGTCAGGTTTCGTCATCGTCTTGCTCCCCACACGTGTTTTAGGTGCTAATTTCATGCTGCAGCGCAAAATATCAGGGAAAATGGGAAATGCCCAAGAAAAAAAGGGTTATCCACATCTGGCTTGATTCAACATGTTGATGCAACCCCAATATATTGTATGATGACTATGCTTTTGGAGAATATATTGTTATATCTTCTAGCCAATTTGCTGTTTCGGCAGGCTTCAATCAATTAAAGAAGGAGGATATGTTCGCACAGGTTGGTTGTATCTGGGAACATCTACCCCGAGGCGAATAACAAGAAAAATGAGTGAGGAATGGACACCAAAACGCGTCAGCGCGTTGATCGCCCTCTGGAACGAAGGCCTCTCTACCAGCGAGATCGGAAATCGCCTTGGGGTGACTAAGAACGCAGTTGTAGGCAAAGTACATCGGCTGGGGTTGCCGAAACGTGGATCTCCCATCAAGCAGAAACCAAAACCGGCCGTGATTATTGGTTTGGCAGCACTCCGTCCGGGCATGTGCTCGTGGCCTGAAGGCGAACCCGGAACGGAAGAGTTCAATTTCTGTGGCGCACCCATCGTGCCAGGCAAGCCCTATTGCGAAGATCATTGTCGGCGCGCCTATGTTAAAAACCCGAAGGACGGCAAACGGGCGCGCCGCGCCGCATAGAATCTCTCAATATCCATAATGCGCATCTGTTTGCTAAGCTTGGGTTGGTGCCGGACGGCTTGGATTCCCACGTATCCGCGGACGGTTAACGGCACATCGATCTGCAGATGAGTGATGTTAGCGCCGAGAATGCTGAGCACTATGCTCAGGCCATGGGCCAGATGTTCTATGTCGATAGGGTGCTCATGTCCTTGAAAGATACGGTGGATACCGCGCCCGCATGAGCCTCCTGGATCGCATTCGAGCATGTCAGAATGATGACGGGGATGCCTATCTGCCGTTTTGTGTAGCGGGAGTGGCGATTGGGCACATCAAGGGCGAGTTTGTGCCATCCATAGCCAGGTTTGGCGATGTCTTCGACATTGATGATACGTCTGTGGCGTTGATGGCAAATCTCCGAAGTTACGAAGAGCGGACGCAGGCCATGGCGCGCGTACTGGATGAATTGCGCAATGAGGGCCTTGTCCCCGGTTGGCGTAACGAACCTTACCCCGCAGGCCCAGCTTTCAGTGCCCCGCCATTGTTTGAGATGGAACGCGCCGCGGTGCCCCTGTTTGGTGTCCCGGGTTATGGCGTGCATATGAATGGATGGTTGAACAAGGACGGCCGCACGCATATGTGGATTGCCCGCCGGAGCCTGACTAAACCGACGGGTCCAGGGAAGCTCGATCAGATGGTTGGCGGAGGACAACCGGTAGGGATATCATTGCGAGACAATCTGACCAAGGAATGTGGAGAAGAAGCGGGAATTCCCGCCGCGCTTGCCGAGACGGCGAAACCCGTGGGAATGGTGAGTTACACCACCGTCCGCCCGGAAGGCCTCCGTAATGATCTTTTGTTCAATTTCGACCTCTACGTTCCCGAGGATTTTCAACCCGTTAACCAGGACGGAGAAGTCGCAGAATTTATGCTCTGGGAGATTGATGAGGTTATACATAGATTGTGTGACACTGAGGATTTCAAGTTCAACTCTGCCCTGGTAATCATAGATTTCCTAATACGCCACGGGTTCATCGAAGCTGATGATCCAAACTATCCAGACATAGTCGCGGGATTACATCGGTAGGAAACGGCAAATCGACAAGAGAGGTTCAACGATGGATTCAATGGGATTGACGGTATATCTGTCCGGCGAAATTCACACGGATTGGCGCGAAAAGATTGAGGCAGGGACCGAGAACGCTGGACTACCGGTCGCATTCCTGGCCCCCGTAACGGATCATGGCGCGAGCGACGATTGCGGTGTGAAGATTCTGGGTGAGGAAGATCAGGACTTCTGGAAGGACCACAAAGGCGCTAAGGTCAATGCGATCCGAACGCGGACTATGATTAAGCGCTCCGACGTTGTTGTGGTTCGGTTCGGCGACAAGTACCGTCAATGGAACGCTGCATTCGACGCCGGCTATGCGAGTGCCTTGGGCAAACCTGTGATCACTCTACATGACTCGAATCTCACGCACCCACTGAAGGAGGTGGATGGCGCGGCCTTAGCTGTGGCCGAAACGCCGGATGAGGTGGTGAAGATTCTCAGCTACGTCATAGACGGCACCCTTTGACCAGCGGTTGCACGGATGGCCGCTTACGACACACAACGATCGGGAGACGGTGAGCTTTATCCTGGGATCGAACCCTTCGATCATGGCATGCTCCCGGTCGGCAGCGGCCATTCCCTTTATTGGGAACAATCCGGCAATCCGCTCGGCCAACCGGTAGTCTTCCTCCATGGCGGCCCCGGTGCCGGAACGACGCCAAACCATCGCCGGTTTTTTGATCCGGCGCACTACCGGATCATCTTGTTTGATCAGCGCGGCGCTGGGCGGTCCACGCCTTATGCCAACATCACCGACAACACCACCGACCACCTTGTGAACGATATTGAAGCACTGCGCGCGCTTCTGGGCATTGAAATCTGGTTGGTGTTCGGCGGTTCCTGGGGGGCAACACTCGCGCTCGTGTACGCCGAGCGTCATCCGGAGCGATGTCTTGGGATCATCCTTCGCGGTGTGTTCATGGGACGCGAAAAGGAGCTCGATTGGTTTCTCCACGGTATCCGCAACGTCTATCCAGAGGCCTGGCAGGTATTTGTCAACTTCCTGCCGGTTGCCGAGCGAGACGATATTGCCGAAGCCTATTATCGCCGCCTGACAGACGATGATCCAAAAGTTCATGGCCCGGCAGCCGCGGCTTGGAACCATTATGAGACCCAATGTTCGACCCTTCGGCACAAACCGACTGGACCCGCTGTTCGGAACGGGTTTGCGGCTCTCGCTCTGGCCCGATTGGAGGCCCATTATTTTGTCAATCGGCTCTTCCTTGAGGAGGGCGAGATCCTCGCCAACCTGGACAAGATTGCCAACATCCCAACGACGATCATTCAAGGGCGCTACGATATGATTTGCCCGATGATTTCCGCCAACGAACTGGCCTCTGCGTCTCCAGATGCGGTTCTCAATGTCGTTGATGCTGCTGGGCACTCCGCCATGGAACCTGGGATTCGGCGTGCGCTCGTCGAAGCCGCGAACGCTTTTCGTGATAAGGGCCGTTTCTAAAACCCCTGGGGGTATGCTTGTGTCATCCGGGAAATTCGCCTTAATATGCCGCCCTCCGAAGGAGGGAGACATGAATATCAAATTGGGGTTCATTGCAGCGTTGTTGAGCGTTGGCGTCTTAATAGCGCCGTCGGCGAAGGCTGATGATCCGGATTATGTGACTTTGTCGGCCGGATGGTTCGACCTCAATCGCCAGAAGGACCAAGGTGGCGAGTTCAGTCTTGAATATCGGTCAGACAAAAAATTCTGGTGGTTCAAACCATTCATCCACGCCGCCAGCGTCTCCAACGGGATGACGTTCCTGGGTGCGGGCGTTCTCATCGACGTGTACTTCGGACGGCGTTTGGTAGTGTCGCCCAGCTTCGTCCCCACGTGGTGGCGCGGAAAGAACTCGGATTTGGATCTCGGCCATGCGATAGAGTTTCGGTCCCGACTAGAGGTCGCTTATCGCTTCGACGATCGATCTCGATTGGGATTGTCCTTATCGCACTCATCGAATGCGGGGCTGGGCGATTCAAACCCGGGCACGGAATCCCTCATGGTCAACTATTCGATCCCGTTCAAATCTATCTCGCGCATGTTTTAAACGGCGACTGGCTTCTGGCCAGCTAGATCACGCCGTCTTTTTCGAGTTCGGCCAGGTCCTGTTCGCTGAGACCTAATTCGCCGACGAGAATGTCTCGGTTGTGCTCGCCTTTTCGTGGCCCCGCGTGGCGGATTTCTGCCGGCGTTTCCGACATGAATGGGAAAGCGTTAGTCATCTTTATAGGACCGAGATCCTCATCCAAAACCTCGATGATATCGTCTCGGGCTTGATATTGAGGATCCTGGAAAATCTGGCCAATATCATAGGCTGGGCCAATCGCAGCCTCGGCCTTCTCAAACTCCTCAAGTACCACTTGAAGATCGTGGCGCCCGATCCATGAGGCGACGATTCCGTCAACTTCGTCGATGTGGGCGACGCGGTCTTGTGGTGTTTGAAAGCGTGGGTCTTCTGCCGCAATCTTCCCGCCACACAAGGTCATAACTCGTTTCACGATCGCGGGGGCATTTGTGGAAATCGCAACCCAATGACCGTCCCGTGTACGATAGGTGTTTCTTGGCGCGTTGTTTTTTGACCGGTTCCCCAATCGCTCTTGGATGATACCCAACTGGTCGAACTGCAGCGGTTGTGGGCCCAGGACCTGAAACAGCGGTTCGTAAATGCTTAGGTCTATGTACTGACCGTTACCGCCTTTTGCGTCCCGGTGATAGAGCGCGAACATTGTCGCGAAGGTTCCGTAGGCAGCAGCAATACCGTCCGCCAAGCCAAAATTCGGTAAAGTCGGTGGGCCATCGGCTTCGCCGGTCATCGACGCAAAGCCGCTAAATGCTTCTGCGATGGTGCCGAATCCCGGCCGGTTCTTGTAGGGGCCCGTTTGCCCAAACCCTGTCACGCGAACCATTACGAGCTTCGGATTGATACTCCGCAAATCCTCCCAGCCCAGGCCCCATTTCTCCATCGTCCCAGTGCGGAAATTTTCGATGACCACATCGGCCGTGCGAACCAAGGATTTGAAAAGTTCCTGACCCCGCGGCGTGTTGAAATTCAACGTGATACCACGCTTATTTCGGTTCGCCATCTTGAACCAGAGACCGACGCCATCCTTCTGGTAACCCGTATTTCGGAGGGGATCTCCGCGGGGGTGCTCGACCTTTATGACATC
>CAZNWX010000131.1:0-6325 GCA_964576415.1 uncultured Magnetovibrio sp.
ACGTCAGCATCATCGCCAGCACGTGCTGGGCAACGGATTCCGCGTTGGCGCCGGTCTGATTGAACAATAAGACGCCGGCTTCCGTGCAGTCGTCGACGTTGACCATGTCATACCCAGCGCCAGCGGATGCGATGGCCAGTAGGCTCGGGCAGCGCTGAAAGAAATCACCGCGGGGATAGTAGATCTCAGGCGTTTCCGTACTGGGGCGGAGTTGATGGCCGTGGGCTCCGGACAAAACCTTCCAATTGGTATCGGCCGACCCGGCGCTGTCCAACTCGATGAGTTCTAACCCGGACAAGGCGCGGGCGCGGTCCGGTCCGCTCGGGTCCATCCATTCATCGAAGTAAACCAACCTACGTCCGCCTTTTGTCATGCCCGTTCTCCTTACGATTGGTTGGCAGTGTTCTAGACCGAGAACAACAACGTCTCCAGATGAACCCCGCTGATTACAATATTTAATATTGAATTTTCAAATGAACGCAACATATGGCCTACAGAAAGTTCCAAATGGTCTGCCGTTGTCAGGGATCCCGCTTCATAGGACCACCATCGCCCTGGACATTCTCCGGGCCATCGGCATTCGCCGGCGTCCATCCCCGACCGAGATGATCCGGTTCCGGCCCCATGCGCTACGCTGAACCGGAACTATCCATCAAAATATCTCTCATTCCAAATGAGTTCCGATCATCTGAACCTCGATTTTAATCGTCGGGCTTCGGCCCGGTTTGAACTCATTGGATGGGCGCGATACAAATGCTCTACGGTAAAAGATGTGGGACATACATCATGCCCGTCGACTTGCTTCATCACTTCACGATCCTGACCAGGGACGTGGAGGAAACGTCTGAGTTCCTGAAGACAGCGCTCGGGTTCACCGATGGCTACACGCCGGAGGTGGACTTTCCTCTGGCCTGGCTCTACTGCGGGGAACAGCCGGTGATCCATGTGGTCGGCAAAGACTCGCCCGGCGATACCGGCGGCGGCCGTATCGACCACGTGGCCTTCAACTGTTCCGACTACCCAGGCGTGAAGACACGCCTTGATGCCTGCGGCGCGACCCAGAAGGAACAGACCCAACCAAAGGTCGGCGTTCACCAGATCTTCGTAGAGATTCCGGAAGGCGTGTGGCTGGAACTGATCTTCAACTACGAACAGTATCTAACGGATACGGACCAGAAGGCCGCCACCAACTGATCCGCCCGGCACCTTATTAATGCGGCGACCATCACCGGCCCCATCTTGACGCTTATCGATATGGGCGGAACATTTAGAAATGACAATCTCTTGTCAAAAACTCAACGCCCTCTCAGTTTACATCAATAATCGCCGCAGAGGATGAATTCTGTGTAAGCGCCATGTGAATCTCTGTTAACCTAGACCCCCGTTGACTTGAGGTAAAAAAAACCGTGCCGTCGAAACAAAAAACAATCAAGGAGGAGGATGTGGTCCGCATATTCGGCCGCGCTAATTCCATCAACGTCCAGAAGGCCATGTGGATGATCGGCGAATTAGGGCTCGAGCATGAACGTGTCGATGTCGGCCTGCAGTTTGGCATCAACGATACGCCGGAATACCTGACCAAGAACCCGAACGGACTGGTGCCCACCCTTGAAGACGGCGATGTCATCGTCTGGGAATCCCATTCCATCGTTCGTTATTTGGCGGACAAATTCGGTGCCAATACACACTGGTGGCCGATCGACGTCGTGGGGCGGGCGCACGCGGGACAATGGATGGATTGGTACGCCAGCCGACTGCACGCACCTATGACAACCATCTTCTGGAATGTCGTTCGTCATCCGCCGGAGAAAGGCGATCCGGATGCCGTGGTCGCTGCCATTGCGGACGCGGAGAAAATGTGGGCCATTCTAGATACGCAGTTGTCGTCTAAGGATTTCATTGGCGGTGCAGCCCCTTCGGTCGGCGACATTCCCGTCGGCTGCGCGATTCATCGTTGGAACGCCATGGATTTCGACAAGCCCGCCTTCCCTAACATCGACGCGTGGTATGCGCGCCTGTCAGATCGCACCACCTACCAGGACCACGTCATGCTGCCGCTCAGCTAAGACCCGGAGGTTCACCCAATGAGCTCTCTCTTCCGCGACTACGACCAGACGGGCCTGGATGCCCAGTACAACAATCGCAAACACGTGCCTGACCACCTCAGGTATTACGAATCTTGGGAACCCATGTGCTCCGATGTCTTGGCGCAGGTCGACCATCACATCGATCTTAAGTATGGGGACAGTCCGCGTGAAGGTATCGACCTCATCCTGCCCAAGGGCGACGGCCCCCATCCGGTGCAGTTGTATATTCATGGCGGTTACTGGATGAGCCGGTCAAAATCCGATCAGACCTTTTTAGCGCGACCCTTCGTGGAGGCTGGCGCCGCCTTTGGTCTGATTGAATATGACCTGATCCCCGATGTCCGCATTAGCGACATCGTCGGTCAGTGCCGCTCGGCCGTCGCCTGGGTCCATGCCAACGCCGCTACCTACAACCTAGACCCGAAGCGGATCTATGTTTCCGGCCATTCCGCCGGCGGACATCTGACTATCATGTTGTCGCTCACTGACTGGCCAACCTTTTGTGGCGGCCCCACCGATCTGATGAAAGGTGGTTGCGCCATCAGCGGCATATATGAGCTAGTTCCCATCCAGTTGTGCTACATGCAGGAAACCTTGGGTTTATCGGATGAGGATTTACGAGTTCCGTCGCCAGTCCCGGGATTTCACCGATGATTGGAACGCCAAGGGCGCCAACTGCACGTTCCTGGAGCAGCCCGGGTGCAATCATTTCTCCATCCTGTCCGACCTCGCCGACGCCGGCAGCGCTATGGTCCAGGTCATGTTGCGACAAATGGACGTAGACTGAACCTTTCATGGTCCACGCAATCGATCTTTACTGGTCAATGCGAAGCCCGTTCTGTTATCTGGCGCTGGACCGCCTCCTAGTGCTAGACCGGCAAGAAGACGTTACCGTGAACGTGAAACACGTCTGGCCAGGAGCAATTCGCCACAAGAGCTATTTCAAGAACCTTAACCCTAACTATCCCTCTTATCACCGGCGGGATACGGAACGACTGGCCGAGTATCTGCGCTTGCCGTATGCGCGACCGAAACCCGATCCCCTTGTCTTCGATAAGCAAACGATGGAACCCCTACCGCTTGCCGATCAACCACACATCGGCTGGTTGACGCGCATCGCGCAATTGGCCGTAGAAGCTGGCGCCGGGATGGCGTTCCTGGATCCAGTGACCCGCCTGATTTGGGGCGGCATGGTCGAGAACTGGCATGAAGGCGAGCATATGCCACTCGCCGTGATGGGCACTGGACTGGATTTCAGCGACCTCTGCGCCCAGGCTGACGCGGAGGCCGAGCGCTTGGATGCAATCATTGACGCCAACAACGACACGCTCAGCGCGGTGGGCCATTGGGGCGTGCCGTGCATGGTCTTCGAAGACGAGCCGTTTTTCGGACAAGACCGCATGGATCTTTTGAACTGGCGGCTAGACGAGGCCCAGAAACGTTGATTTAAGACACCTGCTTTCCGGGCGGCAGCAAATATGCCACGCTCGTGGCGATGCCCATACACAGCGCCAACGCCATAAAAACCGTCTCCAGTCCCCATATATCAGCGATGAACCCACCAACAATCGGCACCAGGGTCGAGAACCCGGCCTGAGCCCCGAACAGGAGACTGATGGCGCTGCCGCCCATCTCCTTTGGCACCAGATCCATGGACCAACTGTGCACTACGGGACGGACGGCGAACAAGGTAAAGCCGAGAAAGACCAGAAGAACCACGAACGGCGTAGGAACGGTGATGGCCGGCACCACGGCGATCACCAACGTCGTAGCCGCCAGGCCGGCCAAGACTACAGGCCGCCGACCAGTGCGATCCGAGAGTGTTCCCGCCACGGGCCCAGCGATCATGCCGCCAACCTGCAAGGACGTCAGCGCCACGCCCAGCAGGATGGACCCAAAACCCAAGTCATCCAGCATCAACAGCGGCAGGAAGAACAGGAGGCCGTTCTGGGCCATCGACCGAAAGGCCGCCATCAAGCAAATGCCAAGGAAAGCGCCATTCCGCAGCACTTCTAGAATACCCTTGATATAGTCGCCGATACTCAAGCCTCCGGCAGCGTCACCATCGACCCTATCCTCGGCCGACGTTCCCCGCCCGCGGCCGCCCAATAACATATACAGCAACACTGCCATGGCAAAGATTGGCACCGCACATACCGCCGCCGTGGTCTGCCAGGTTGTCCACATCAACAAGACACCGGCAACCAACGGTGCGATCATGTCCCCGAAACTCGCACCCAAGGTATGGATCGACAGAACATAACCACGGCTTCCCGGGAAGCGCTCGGCAAGATAGGAGATAGCGGCCGGATGCCACAGGTTATTGGTCGCGCCGATGAAGGCCAGCATGAAAATGATCAACCAACTGCCCTCGGCCAATCCCATGATAAACAAGGCCCCACCGCCAATCACCAGCGAGATTGCCTGCAACAGAACCCGACGCCCGGTGATATCGACGAGCGCTCCGCTTCCCGCATTCGCGGCGAAGGAAGAAAAGAAAAAAACGGAGGCGAATATCCCGGCTTCCGCGTAGCTGAGCCCCAAGTCTTCGCGAATGAAGGGCACAAGGACATAGAAGGTCGCCATGATCCAATGTGTGGCACCGTGCCCGCCAGCGACCAAAAAGGCCGGCCCCTGTCCCTTCCAGTTGAGACCGGTCATTTTTTCGATTGAAGCAAACATAGCGTGAACCTAGGCCCGCCTTCCCCCTTCGGCAAGACCGACGGAGTGTCAAAATCGTTGCTTTTGCGTTGTCTCCAAGGCCGGAGACCGTAAAATGTGCGGAGTTCATCGAAAGGGGAATTCCATGAGTGATATCACCGATCAATTGGTCATTTCGAAGGAAAATGGAGTGGGCTTGATCCAACTTGACAACCAAGCCAAGCGAAACGCCATGACCTTTGATATGTGGCAGGGGATTCCTAAGGTTCTGAATGACTTCGAAGCGGATGACGCGGTACGCGTGGTCGTCGTTTCGGGCCGCGGGGGCAAGGCCTTTTGCGCCGGCGCCGATATCTCCCAGTTCGAGAACAACCGCTCCAGCGAAGATGCGGTGGAAATTTACAACAATACGGTCAAGGCAGCGTCCGACCAGCTCGCCAATTGCAGCAAGCCGACGATCGCTAAGATCGAAGGATTTTGCATTGGTGGTGGCGTCGGTCTGGCCTTGTGCTGCGATTTGCGGATTGCCAACGATGTCTCCACCTACGCCGTGCCAGCCGCAAAACTAGGTCTGGGCTACCGGGCCGATGGCCTGACGCGGCTTGTGGATGTGGTCGGCCCCTCGTTCGCCAAGGAAATCTTTTACACGGCACGTCAGTTCAACCCGACCGAAGCACTGGAGATGGGCCTCATCAACCGCATCGTGCCGCGCACCATGCTGAACACATACGTGGATGACTATGCCCAGACCATCGTGCACAACGCCCCCTTAACCATTTATGCGGCCAAAGTGGTCATCGACGAGTTGATCAAACCTGACGGTGGCGACGAAGTTCGTATGGCGCAGGTTGTCGACGACTGCTTCAACAGTGCCGACTACCAGGAGGGCCGCAAAGCGTTCATGGAGAAACGCAAGCCCCAGTTCCAAGGCAAGTAAAGTGGCGGGCCCATCCGAGCCCAACGCTGCTTTTTATTTCAACCCGGAAAACTACCAAACCTCGGGAGACGGCGTCGTTGGACGCCAATCCGCGACGGGTGGCTTTCTGCGCGGTTTCATCCAGCACGGCGGCACCGACCGTTTTTTCATCTACGCTGATTCGGTCAATGTGTTTGAGGAATTCCAGCGCTTTGCGGTCGATGCCGGCGCCCGGGTGGACCAACCGGCAGCTTTTCTGCCCGTGACGACCGCGCACCTCAAACAACTGGGCACCGTATTTCGGCCGGGCCCAGACCTGGGCGACCTGGCCTGGCGGCGGCGGCACTTCGATCAACGCGATTTCTCTATCTGTGGGATCACCCATACGGTGTCGGAAACCATGGCTATGCAGGTGATCGGCAATCTGATGATCGCCCCGGTCCAGCCTTGGGATGCCCTGGTCTGCACTACCGAATGTGTGAAGGGCGTGATTGAGCGCCTGTTGGCCGATTGGGCAGATTACCTCGGGGCGCGGTTCGAGCATGACGTCCAACTGCCGTGCCGGCTTCCGGTGATCCCCCTTGGCGTCGACAGCGCCGCGATGGCGGCGAAGGCGGACGACAGCTACGCCCGCGCAACCCTTCGCGAGACCTTGGGCATC
>CAZNWX010000132.1:0-951 GCA_964576415.1 uncultured Magnetovibrio sp.
CGAAGAATGTCGTGTTCAACTCTGACCGGGGCGCTACGCAACAGCTCTATGTAATGGATGCCGATGGCTCAAAAGTCCGACGAATCAGCTACGGCAAGGGACGGTTCGCGACACCCGTGTGGTCACCGCGTGGTGATCTAATCGCTTTTACCAAAATTCTGAGCGGATCCTTCTACATTGGCGTCATGCGGCCCGACGGTTCAGGCGAACGGCTCTTGGCCCAGGATTTCCTGGTGGAGGCTCCGACCTGGTCGCCGAACGGGCGCGTCTTGATGTTTTTCCGCCAAGGCCGAACCACCATGGATGGGAAGGGAGGCCGTTCGCGTTTGTGGTCCATCGACCTTACCGGACACAACGAGCGCGAAATTTTGACCCCCATCGACGCTTCTGATCCGGCGTGGTCACCATTGAATCCCTGATCTCGATGTGTGGCGAAATTGTCACACGGCCGTCATATCTCTGGGAATAAAAGGTTTTTCATGGAAAAAACACTTGGAATTCTCGGATTCCTCGTATAAGACCTTTCAACCTGTTCCCTATAGGGTTCCGGACAGAATAGCGCTGGCGATGACGTCACGATTTTGCGTTGGTGGCAGCGGCGATAATCAACGTACAATCCCGACATAGGGGAGAGGTTAATGCGTACCAAATTTTTGAGCATCTTGGCCGCCGTGGCGCTTTTAAGCGCCTGTGAAACCGCGTCGGAAGGCGATTCGACTAGCAGCGGCGCCGGTACTACCACAGTGAAACCTGCCACATCCGCGCCGGCCGTTGCCGTCAAGCGTGTCAAGGCTGGTTCCCAGGAAGACCTTGTGGTCAACGTTGGTGATCGCGTGTTCTTCGGTTTCGATCAGTTCAGCTTGTCGAACGACGCCCGTTCGACCCTTGGCAAACAGGCCGCGTGGCTGAAGGCGAACCATCCGGTTGAATTCATGGCCGGTGTGATGAATT
>CAZNWX010000132.1:961-6304 GCA_964576415.1 uncultured Magnetovibrio sp.
AACCCGGGTGTCACCGTCCGTTTAGAAGGCCACTGCGACGAACGCGGCACCCGTGAATACAACTTGGCCCTTGGCGAGCGCCGTGCCAATGCTGTGCAAGACTATTTGACGGCGAACGGCGTAAATCCCGACCGGATTGTTACGATTTCCTGGGGTAAGGAAAAGCCCGTCGCCAATGGCTCCAACGAAGCTGCCTGGCGTCAAAATCGCCGTGGTGTGACCCGCGTGATCGGTGGCGGCAGTTAAGCTTGATCATTCTCTAGAGTTTTATGGCGTTTGTCCGGGCTGCGGCCGTTACGGGCAAGCGCCATAATTTTGCCTAGAATACGGGGCAGACTGTCTGCTGGATCGGATGAACCTGCCGATGCGGCAGCCCCGTTCCAAGATGACGGTCCGGAGGATCGGATTGATGGCGATGACTTACTCCTTCAAGTTGGTTCGACGCACCACCAAGCGGCTCGGTGCGGTCTTGTGTGTGTTAGCGTTCTCGGGGCCCGGTTTCGCGCAAGACCTGGGCGCCGTCATGGATCAGTTGGAACGCCTTGAACGCGACATTCGGACACTGAACATTCAGATTTCGCGCGGGCGTAATGAGGCCGGCGCCAAGACGCCAATCTCTGCGATCGGGGCCAAGACGCCAACCCCTGCGACCGGCGATAAGAAAATTTCAGGAGCCGGCGTCGTGCGGATTACCCAGCGCCTGGACAACCTGGAACAAGATATCCGAAGCGCCACGGGAAGCATGGAGCAACTTGGTCACCAGATTTTCCAATTGACGGAACGGCTGGAAAAGCTGGTTGGCGATGTAGATTTCCGCCTTAGTGCCCTTGAAACGAAAATGGATAGTGGGCCTTCGGCGGCCTTGTCGCAGGCTGCGCCTCCTGGCGCGGTCGTCCTGGAAACCTCCACGGGTCCGACTGGAGTGTCCGCCGTTACCATCAGTGGCGCGCCCGTCTCCAAGGTCTCGGTCGCGGCAGCAGCCCCATCGCCGGCGATGCCCACGCAGGGACCGCAGACCCTGGGTGTCGTGTCCGTGAAGGCTGTCGAAGCCGTGCGCCAGCAGACACCGCAGGCTGCGGCCACGGGCCAACAGTCGACGCCTCCGGTGGCCACTCAGGTCGCGACATCGACGCCGTTGCCGGCGGGGACACCGAAAGAGCAATACACCTTCGCGCTCAATCTGCTTCGCCAAACCAATTATGACCAAGCGGAAATCGCGCTTACTGAGTTTATCGCGATCCAGGGCAAGCACACGCTGACCGGAAATGCGCGATACTGGCTGGGTGAAACCTATTATGTGCGCGCCGATTATGAGCAGGCGGCGCAGACTTTCTTTCAGGGATATCAGGCTAGTCCGTCAAATGTGAAGGCGCCGGACATGCTGCTGAAACTGGGAATGTCATTGGCCCAACTCAAAAAGAAGACCGAGGCATGCGCAACCTTCAATAAGCTCTCCCAAGATTTCCCCCAAGCTTCGACGCGGATCAACAGCGCCGTTGCTAGGGAGCGTAAGCGGGCCGACTGCTAAGCCGGCGCAGGATGGGATAGTGTCCGGCATCCCTAACCTCACATTCGATGCCGCCATGGGGGCATTTGCGCCCTATGAAGCGCGACCGCACTTGGCCGTCGCCGTATCAGGCGGATCGGACAGCATGGCCCTAACTCTGTTAGCGCATGCCTGGGCTAAAGCCCGGGGCGGACAGGTGACGGCGATTACCATTGATCATGGTTTGCGCGCCGGGTCCGACCGGGAAGCGGCGCAAGTGGACACCTGGATGCGGGCACGGGGCATCGATCATGAGGTTCTTCCGTGGACGGGACCGAAGCCGGCAACAGGACGCCAACGCCGAGCCCGGGACGCGCGATACGCGCTGATCGACAGCTGTTGCCAGAGGCGCCACATTCTCCATGTCCTCCTGGGGCATACGGCAGATGACCAGGCGGAGACCTATCTCATGCGGCTTTGTCACCAGAGCCGGCCTGACGGGCTGGCAGGCATGTCTGCCGTTCGGGAGTTGCGCCATTGCCGCGTGCTACGGCCTCTGCTTGGCATTTCGCGCGAGGATTTACGCGCCATGTTGCGTGCCGATGACCAGGGCTGGATTGATGACCCCAGCAATGCAGATTCCCGCTTTGAGCGGACACGGGTGCGCCGTTTGATCGCTAAAGGAAGTTTCTCCGCCAACGCCTTAATTGCGACCGCTAAAGATTACGGATACATGCGAACCGTTGCCGAAGGTGTCGCGGATCAATTTCTTGCCCACCATGCCCGCCTCCATCCGGCCGGGTTCCTGAGTCTCGATCGTGGCCCGTTGGCTGACGCCGAGAGGGACACGGCGACACGCGCCGTCGGCCGCGCGATCGCGACTATTGGCGGACGCTGGCATTTACCCGGTTCTCAACCGCTTCGCCGGGTCTTGGAATTGTTCCGAAACGCATCGCCCACGTCCGTAACGCTTGGCGGATGCCGGTTGATGGTCGCGGCGGACGAGGTCACAATCTGTCGGGAACGTCGGTGTCTGCCCGATGGAATCCGTTTAGAAAGCGACATGTCATTTGTCTGGGATAATCGAATTGCTATTAGCGTCGGCCGTGTTCCCAATGGTCAATGGCAGCTCAGAGCCGGCGGCACCCAGCCATGGTCGGATGAAGCCCGCCGAGGCGACGTCTACCGTTGCTGGCGTCAATTGCCCGCACCCGTTCGCGAGAGCATGCCGGTGGTCGCGGGTCCGTCGGGTGTTTTCTCGGCGCCGCTTCTGGCGTATAACGTTGAGGAGATTGAGAAATCCGGGGATTTCGAGGTTATGGATGTGCAGATGGCGTTTAGCCCCCGTCGACCGCTCTCCATTGCGGGATTTTCTATTGCGAATTGGGCTTGACGGACTATCTCTATAGATGAGAGGGGCTTCGGCCCCCAGCTGGTTACAGACGAGCCGCTTGGCGGCCGCGACAGAAAGGACCGAACCTTGAATTTCAGCCGCAATCTGGCCCTCTGGGTCATTATCGCGCTTTTGGTGTTCGCGCTGTTTAATTTGTTTCAAGGCACCTCGCCCCGGAATGCGCAGGGAGCAATGGCTTTTTCCGATTTCGTCACGGCAGTTGAGCAGGGCGATATTCGGGAGGTCACCATTCAAGGCCAGGCCATTACGGGGCAGTTCCGCGACGGCCGTCAGTTTCAAACCTACGCCCCGAATGATCCGACCCTGGTCAACACCTTGCGCAAGCAAGGCGTGCGCATCCGCGCTTTGCCGTCAGATGAGGGTTCGCCGACCCTGTTCTCGATCCTCCTCTCATGGTTCCCCATGCTGTTGCTCATCGGCGTTTGGATTTTCTTCATGCGCCAGATGCAATCGGGAGGTGGCAAGGCCATGGGCTTTGGGAAATCGAAGGCCCGCATGCTGACCGAGAAGCAGGGCCGTGTAACCTTCGAGGACGTCGCCGGCATCGATGAGGCTAAACAGGAATTAGAGGAAATTGTCGAGTACCTCAAAGATCCTCAAAAATTCCAGCGCCTGGGCGGCAAGATCCCAAAGGGATGCCTGCTCGTTGGTCCGCCGGGTACCGGTAAGACCCTGCTCGCCCGCGCTATCGCTGGCGAAGCCAACGTTCCGTTCTTCACCATTTCCGGCTCCGACTTCGTGGAGATGTTCGTCGGTGTTGGTGCGTCGCGTGTTCGAGATATGTTCGAACAGGGAAAGAAGAACGCGCCTTGCATCATCTTCATCGATGAAATAGACGCCGTAGGCCGGCACCGCGGTGCCGGCCTCGGGGGCGGCAACGACGAGCGTGAACAGACGCTCAACCAGTTGCTGGTGGAGATGGATGGTTTCGAATCGAACGAGGGCGTGATCCTGATCGCCGCCACCAACCGTCCGGATGTTCTGGACCCCGCGCTGCTGCGTCCGGGACGTTTTGACCGCCAGGTCACTGTGCCCAATCCGGATATCCTGGGTCGTGAGAAGATCCTGAAGGTGCATATGACGAAGGTGCCACTGGCGCCCGACGTTGACGCCCGGGTGATTGCTCGAGGCACTCCTGGTTTCTCCGGCGCAGATTTGGCCAACTTGGTGAACGAGGCGGCGCTTTTAGCGGCCCGTGTCGGCAAACGCGTCGTCACCATGCAAGAATTCGAGGATGCCAAGGACAAGGTCCTGATGGGCGCCGAACGCCGGTCCATGGTGATGAGTGAGGACGAGAAGAAACTTACAGCCTATCATGAAGCCGGACACGCCTTGGTGAGCCTGCGCATGCCTAAAACCGATCCGCTTCACAAGGTGACGATTATTCCGCGCGGCCGCGCACTGGGCGTGACCATGAACCTGCCGGAACGTGACCAGTTGTCACAGTCCGAAATCCAGCTGAAATCGCGTTTGGCCATTATGTACGGCGGCCGGATTGCCGAGGAGCTGGTGTTTGGAAAGGACAACATCACCACGGGCGCCGGCAACGACATTCAACAGGCCACTAACATTGCCCGGCGCATGGTCACTGAGTTTGGTTTTTCCGCCAAACTCGGCCCCCTGCGCTATTCAGACAATGAAGAGGAGGTTTTTCTTGGCCATTCCGTGGCCCGTCAGAAATATGTCTCGGATGCGACGGCCGCCATCATCGACCAGGAGGTCCGCGATCTGATCGATGAGGCGGAAACGAATGCGCGCCGTATTCTTACCGAAAACCGCGACAACCTAGAAGTGATCGCTCAGGGACTTTTGGAGTATGAGACGCTCTCCGGTAACTATGTCTATGCGCTTCTGCGGGGGGAGTAAATCGTCCGCAAGGACGACGACTACACGACGCCCGAGGGCGGTAGCAAAGCTTCCGTTCCAAGCAGTGCTCCCGCGAGGAAGGACAAGGGCTCGTCGGGTATTGGGGACACCGAGCCGCAGCCCGAATCCTGACGCTCGGACCGCGTTGGATGGCCGATCGCACTGTCCAGCCTAAAGTGACAACCTTCGCTGGCCTCAGCCTGGACCGGCCCCGCATCATGGGCATCGTCAATGTGACGCCGGACAGCTTCTCTGACGGCGGAGAGGCGTTGCGGGTTGAGGACGCTGTGAGCCGCGGTCGCGCCATGCTTGCTGCAGGAGCGGACATTCTGGATATCGGCGGTGAGTCCACACGGCCTGGTGCGACGCCTGTGTCTGTGGATGAAGAATGCGCGCGCGTGTCGCCCGTCATCGAGACCTTGGCCGATGAAGGCGCACTGATCTCCATCGACAGTCAACGCGCTGCGGTCATGCGCACGGCAGTGGCAGCGGGAGCGAAGATCGTCAACGACGTCACGGCGCTCGATGGCGATCCGGATGCCGGGCGGAATCTTCCGATCCGGTTCGGCCACCTCGT
>CAZNWX010000133.1:0-634 GCA_964576415.1 uncultured Magnetovibrio sp.
GACCGCGAATGTAACCAAGACCATTCCTGCCGGCAGAACCAATACCAACGAGAGGACTTTCGCGACTTTCATTTTTTTCAAGACTCACGGGTCTCCGGGATTGGCGATCGCCCCCTCAACCGCCGGTGTTGAGCTTCTCGCGAAGTTGCTTACCAGTCTTGAAGTAGGGAGTGAATTTCTCGGCCACCTGGACGGCTTCGCCGGTGCGCGGGTTTCGACCCACACGCGAACCGCGGGACTTCACGGAAAAGGCGCCAAAGCCCCGCAATTCGACCCGGTCGCCCCGGGCCAAAGCCTCGGAAATCTCGTCAAATATGGTCGAAACAATCCGTTCCACATCGCGTTGGTAAAGATGCGGGTTAGCCGCCGCCAAGCGCGCGATCAATTCCGATTTCGTCATGCCTTCAAACCCCCTGGGTCTCCCGCTTGTGCGTTCGTCTTTGACGGTCGTCATTCGCCCCTGCGGTCGGCTTGGCCAATGTTCGCGACGGCGAGCCCTGAAATCCAGGACCAAATGCCATCTTTCATCTTCTATTTCAGCTTAGGTTGCCAAACAGACAACACCCCGTCAAGTCTAAGCCTTTCAGAAAAAAGCGTTTTTCTAAATATTGTATCTAAAAAACTACGCCAAAAG
>CAZNWX010000133.1:644-6298 GCA_964576415.1 uncultured Magnetovibrio sp.
GTCGTCGTGAACATCCAAGTCTTCCAGCGGCAAACCGGCGTCAACCTGGTGATTTTCCGCGAGCCATCGGCGCGCTTCGGCCACCCCGCCGATAGCGTCGACAAGTCCCGCCTCACGGGCTTGCCGGCCCGAATAGACGCGCCCATCCGACAGCGCCAGCACCTTGTCCCGGTCCATCTTACGGCGTGTCGCCACCATGTCCACGAACATGGCGAACAGATCGCCGACCACTACCTCGGTCGCTTCGCGTGCTGCCGGCAAAAACGGCTCTATGGGGTTAGGTTGCCCCTTCAGGGGGCCACTCTTGACCGTTTCCGGCTTGATCCCAAGCTTCTCCAGCATACCAGTAATATCCGCAGTCTGCATGATTACGCCGATGGAACCGGTGACTGTTCCGTTGCGGGCGAACACCCGGCTGGTCCCGATGGCCGCCATGTAGGCCGCCGAAGTGGCCGTGCCACCCATGACGGCAACCACGGGCTTCTCCTCAGCGACGCTGCGCAGATGATTGTACAGGGCTTCTCCGCCGACGAAAGTGCCGCCGGGGCTGTCAATCTCGACGATGAGGGCCTTCACGGCGCCCCGACGAGCGGCCCTACGCAATGCCTTGTCACGGACAGGGTCGTTAAGGATGATGCCCGAAATATCGAGCCGCGCCACATGGTCCGAGAAACTAGTGTCCTCAAAATTGGAGGCCACGGTCAGCGCCGCAGCGATCACCGCCACTACGGTGGCGATGCGCCAAAAGTTCAAGCGCCGCTTAAGGCGGCGCCTGTCTATAATCTCGGCCGGATCACGCGCCATGACACGTGCCCCTCTCGAACCGCCGGCGGCGGCCGCCCACGAAGGTCGATCGCCACCCCGCCGTCACGTCAGTCTTCCTTGGCCTCTTCAGTCGCATCCTCGGCCGGAGCTTCTTCCGCCGCTTCGGCCTCAGCTAGGACTTCGGCTTTCTTGGTTGCTTTCTCCTTCGCCTGCTGTTCCTCAGCGGCCGGAGCTGCTTCCACCGCTTCGGCTTCTTCGGCTTTCTTGGTAGCCTTCTTCTTGGCCGGCTTTTCCTCTTCGGCCGGAGCTTCTTCCACCGCTTCGGCTTCTTCGGCTTTCTTAGCAGCCTTCTTCTTGACCGGCTTTTCTTCTTCGGTCGGAGCATCGACTTCCGTCTGTTTCTCAGCCTCAGCCGCCTTCTCGGCAATGGCCGCGCCTAAGATGTCCCCCAGCGACGCACCGGCGTCCGTGGAACCGTATTCGGCCATCGCCTTCTTCTCTTCATCCGCCTCGCGGGCCTTGATGGAGAGCGTCACGCGGCGTCCAGACTTGTCCACCTGGGTCACCTTGGCGTCGACCTTTTCGCCGGTGGCGAAACGGTCCGGACGCTGTTCAGAGCGGTCGCGGCTAAGTTCCGACTTGCGGATGAAACCCGGGATCGAGTCGTTTACCCGAACCTCGATGCCGTTGTCGACAATGGCCGACACGGTGCAGGTGACCACGACGCCCTTCTTGACGTCGGCCATGGCGCCGCCTACCAGATCCTCGGCCAGCTGCTTGATGCCGAGCGAGATGCGCTCTTTCTCTACGTCAACGTCCAGGACCTTGGCCTTGACCATGTCGCCCTTCTTGTAGCCCGTAAGCGCTTCTTCGCCGGATTTTTCCCAGCTCAGGTCTGAGAGGTGGGCCATGCCGTCGATGTCGCCGTCGAGACCGATAAATAGACCAAACTCGGTGATGTTCTTGACCTCGCCTTCGACTTCGGCGCCGACCGGGAAGGTGTCCACGAAGGCCGTCCACGGGTTGTCGAAGCACTGCTTCAAGCCCAGTGAGATCCGGCGCTTTTCCGGATCGGTGTCGAGGACCATGACTTCCACTTCCTGGCTGGTCGACACAATCTTGCCCGGGTGCACGTTCTTCTTGGTCCAGCTCATTTCGGAGACGTGGACCAGACCTTCAACACCCGGCTCCAGTTCCACGAAGGCGCCGTAGTCGGTGATATTGGTCACCCGGCCCTTAAACTTGGCTTCCACCGGATACTTGGCGGCAACTCCTTCCCAGGGATCTGCTTCCAGTTGCTTCATCCCGAGCGAGATACGCTGCGTCTCGGCGTTGAAGCGTATGACCTGGATCTTGATGGTCTCCCCGATCTGCAGGGACTCAGACGGGTGGTTGATACGCTTCCAGGCGATGTCCGTGACGTGCAGAAGGCCGTCGACGCCACCCAAGTCGATGAACGCACCGTAGTCGGTGATGTTCTTGACCACCCCGTCCAGCACTTGGCCCTCCGATAGGTTCGCCATAAGCTCGGAGCGGGCTTCCGAACGGGTCTCTTCCAGAACGGCGCGGCGCGATACGACGATGTTGTTGCGCTGGGCGTCCATTTTCAAAATCTGGAAGGGCTGCGGGGTACCCATCAGCGGCGTGATGTCGCGCACCGGGCGGATGTCCACCTGGGAGCCCGGCAGGAACGCCACGGCGCCAGAAAGATCGACGATGAAGCCACCCTTGACGCGGCCAAAAATAACGCCGTTGACGCGCTCGGTGGCTTTGAAGGATTTCTCCAGCTCCGCCCACGCTTCCTCGCGCCGGGCTTTTTCGCGGCTGAGCCGGATCATCCCGTCGCGGTCTTCATAGCGTTCGATGAAGACGTCGACCACGTCGCCGACGTCGATGGCCGTGTCCGTACCCGGTGCGCCGAATTCCTTCAGAGGCACGCGGCCTTCGGACTTCATGCCAACATCGATGAGGGCCACGTCGCCGTCCACGGATAGCACGGTACCCTTGACGACGCGACCTTCGAAGTTGTCGCCGCCAATGCTTTCTTCCAGGAGTTCCGCAAAATTCTCTTTGAGTTCGAAGGCCTCTTCGGCCGCTTGATCAGCAGAAGTCATGAGTTCTTTATCCTTTTCATCGCTCCTTGCCAGCCGGTTGTCTCCAGCGGTCTTTATATTCAACAAAAATCCACACCGCCCCCCCTGAAAGAGGGTCCGCATGGCGTTCAAATTTCGCGCCTTGCTTCGCGCTTATTCGCCCGGGGATACGATTAGATCGAGAGCCGCTTGAAACACCCGATCCGCACCGAAATCGCTGGTATCCAGGGTATGAGCGTCCTTGGCAGGCTCTAGAGGGGACACGGCGCGTTCACTATCGCGGGCGTCGCGTTCCTTCATATCCTCGAAAACGCGCGCATATATAGCTTCAAGGCCCCGGTCCTGCAACTCCTTAACGCGCCTCTCCGCGCGTACCTCCATGGACGCCGTGACGAACAGTTTGTGCGGCGCCTCAGGGCAGACCACCGTGCCAATGTCGCGGCCGTCCAACACGGCGCCGGCCTTGCCGTCGGGTGGGTAGGCGGCGAAGTCACGCTGAAACTCCAACAAGGCTGCGCGCACGCCAGGCACGGTGGACACCTTGGACGCGGCCTGCGCCACCTCATCCGTGCGCAGGCCCTCCAACTGCAAATCCTCGGGCCGCATTGCACGGGCCTCGGCTTCCGCCGCAGCAGCGTCTTCCGGATCAGCTCCGACAATCAACACCTTCTTGCCCACCGCTCTATAGATAAGTCCCGTGTCCAGGTAGGCGAGGTTCAGGTGCCGGGCCAGGCGCCGTGCCAAAGTCCCCTTACCCGCCGCGGCCGGGCCGTCGATGGCGATGATCATGCTGCGTCCCCTTGATCCTGATTGTCGTCGTCCTCGATGCGCATGTCGGCGCCGAGTCCATTCATGAGGTCTTGGAAGCCCGGAAAGCTGGTGGCGATGGTTTCCGCGCTGGTGACCCGGATGGGCGCGGCGGTGACTGTGCCCAGAACCAGAAACGACATGGCGATGCGATGGTCGTGATGCGAGGCGATGGTCGCGCCGCCGGCCGGCGGCGCACCAGTGCCGTGGACGGTGAAGCTGTCTTCCGTCTCCTCCACGTCGACATCGCAAGCCTTTAGCCCCGCCGCCATGAGCGCCAGCCGATCGCTTTCCTTGACCCGGAGTTCCGCCAGCCCGGCCATATGCGTGGTGCCTTCGGCGACGGCGGCGGCCATGGCCAGGATGGGATATTCGTCGATCATCGAGGCGGCGCGGCCCGCCGGCACGGTGACGCCCCGGAGCTTGGAGGCCCGGACCATCAGGTCCGCGATAGGTTCGCCGGCAGCGACGGTGGCGTTCTCGCGGGTTATGTCGGCGCCCATCTCAGTGAGGGTCTCCAACAGCCCGGCGCGTAACGGATTCGTGCCGACGGCAGGCAAGCGAAGTTCCCCTTCCGAAGCAATCAACGCCGCGACCAGTGGGAATGCGGCCGAGGAGACGTCCGCCGGAACCCGGACGGCACAGCCCGTCAGTTCCGGTTGGCCGACCACGGTGATGCGCTGGGCCCCAGCGGCTTCAGTGGCGGTGCGCACTTCGGCGCCGAAGTGGCTGAGCAGGCGCTCCGTATGGTCGCGAGTGGCTATGGCTTCGATGACCGTGGTTTCGCCGGGCGCCGCTAGGCCCGCCAGTAGGACTGCAGACTTGATCTGGGCCGAGGCCACAGGCGACGGGTAATCGATTGGCATGAGGTCCGCCGGCCCGGTCATACTCAGCGGTAACCGGCCACCCTCGGCGGCGGCAAACGCGACCCCCATTTCGCGGAGCGGCGTCATGATCCGTTCCATGGGCCGGGACCGCAGCGAGGCGTCGCCCGTGAGGACCGCGGTGACTGGTTGGCCGGCGATCACGCCCATCAACAGGCGGATCCCGGTGCCCGAATTGCCCATGTCGATGACATCGTCTGGCGCCGCAAGCCCACCGATGCCACATCCAAAGACCTGCCAGGTACCATCGTCCAGGCGGGTTACCTCCGCGCCCAGCCTACGCATGGCGACCGCCGTAGCTAGCACGTCGTCGCCTTCAAGGAGGCCGGTGATGCGGGTTTCGCCAACGCTGAGCGCGCCAAACATTAGTGCGCGGTGGGACACCGATTTGTCGCCGGGGACCCGGCTTTCGCCCTGAAACCTATCAATATGATGTGAGACAATGTTAGTCACATAGAGTGTTCCTGCGAAGGGGGGCAAAAAAACTGCCGGGTGAACCGTCTTTTGGTTTTGACAGAAGCCAGGGAAAATGGCAATTGCAGCCGAGATTGGTTAACCACAATCTGGAGGATGAAACGTGGCAAAACCGGCGTGGGGAAAGAAGCGCACATGCACGAGCTGCGGCACGCGCTTCTACGACATGAAAAAGAACCCAGCGATCTGTCCAAAGTGCGGCATGGAGGACAATCTGCAACCGTTGCTGAAGCCCCGGCGCACGCCAGCGGCGAAGCTTGCCCCGGTGAAGCCCGCGGCAGCAAATGACGACGCCGAAGAGATGGATGTGCCCGGCGACATCGATGATGTGGAGGTGGAGGTGGAGGTCGATGACGAGGAGGAAGACGACCTGCTTGTCGACGACGGTCTCGATGATGACAGAGACGACGACGTGTCCGCGGTCAAGGAGCACATGGAGCCTAGCGACAACAAGTAATAGACCCCGAGATCAATTCTCGGTTTTTGCTTGCAATATGTGGGAGGCGGGCCGTATGGTCCCGCCCCGTGATCGCAAAATAATCGACGTCGGTTCCCAAACCGTCGGACGCATAGTAAGGGGCCGTAGCTCAGTTGGGAGAGCGCTACAATGGCATTGTAGAGGTCGTCGGTT
>CAZNWX010000134.1:0-6290 GCA_964576415.1 uncultured Magnetovibrio sp.
AACTGGCAACCGATGATGGGCTGTACACCGGACTTCGCAGCAGCCTCGGAGAACTCCAGCGCGCCGAACAAATTGTTAGTGTCTGTGACTGCGACCGCCGGCATAGACATTTCGCGACACAATGTGGCGAGATCTTTGACATGGATCGCGCCTTCGGACAGAGAATAGGCGGAATGGACCCGGAGGTGGACGAAATCTGCATGTGTCATGGAAAGAAGGATTCCATACCCTCGACGTCGTTGAAACGCTTGATTGGCAGCGCTTTCCACAATTGCGGCAATGGGCGTGGATAACTCGGTGATAAAGCTTGTAAAAACTCTTTTACCGGATGGCGGCGCCTTGGCTGTTGCCGCCCGCCCGACCCTTGTGTCATGCTTTCATCGTACAAAAATACTTCCGAATCGGAGACCGCCATGCCCCACGATGGCCATGATCATACCGACCCTCCTGATGACCTGACGCTCCGAGTGAAGGCCCTTGAAAGCCTGTTGGTGGAGAAAGGACTGGTGGATACTGCTGCCCTCGACGTGGTGATTGAAACCTACGAGCACAAGGTCGGCCCCCAGAACGGTGCCAAGGTGGTAGCCCGTGCCTGGGTCAATCCGGAATTCATGGCCGTCATCAAGGAAGATTGCTCTGCCGTTATTGACCAGGAATTCGGCTACAAGGGCCGACAGGGCGAGCACATCATGGCCGTCGAGAACACGCCCGACGTCCACAACGTGGTCGTCTGCACGCTGTGTTCGTGTTATCCGTGGACCGTGCTGGGCCTGCCGCCGGTTTGGTACAAATCGGCCCCCTACCGATCGAAGGTCGTCCAGGATCCCCGCGGCGCGCTGGCCGAGTTTGGCACCACCATCGCCGACGACAAGGAGATCCGGGTTTGGGATTCAACGTCCGAAATGCGTTACTTGGTAATTCCCGAACGGCCGGCCGGGACCGAAGGGTGGAGTGAGGACCAACTCCGAGCCCTGGTCACCCGCAATTCCATGATCGGGGTTGAGGAGGCTAAATCACCGGAGACTGTCTTGTGAACGGGCCGCATGACCTGGGCGGCCAGCATGGACTTGGCCCAATTAATCCTGAATCGGAAGCGGAAGAGCCCGTGTTCCACGGGGACTGGGAGCGCCGCACCTTCGCGCTGACCTTGACCTGTGGCATGCTTGGTCAGTGGAATATCGACGAGGGCCGTTATGCCCGAGAACGCCAACACCCGGTGGATTATCTCTCCAACACCTACTATGAGAACTGGCTCGCTGGGTTGGAAACACTGTTGGTGGAGAAAGGTCTGGTCACGGCGGAGGAATTGCTTACTGGAGTTGCCGAAGGTAAGGCCGAGGGCTACCGTGTACCGGACGTGGATGCGACCCGTAAAATCCTCGCCAGCGGCGGCCCGACCCGCATTCAATCCGACCTCAAGCCCAGCTTTTCAGCCGGTGACAAGGTTCGTGTCATCAATCAAAATCCCCTCACCCACACGCGCGCGCCGCGCTACACCCGCAATCATACGGGCACCATCGAATTCGGTCACGGCGTCCACGTCTTTGCTGATGCCAACGCGCAGGGGCGCCACGAAGGTGTTCACCTCTACGCCGTTCGGTTTGAGGCTGATGAGCTTTGGGGCGAGGAGGCTGCCGGTGGCCCGGTCTATGTGGACCTCTGGGAACCTCATTTGGAGCCTGTTTGAGGCATGGCCCCGCCGCCGGTTCACGACCCCAAGGCGCCCCTGCCTCTCCAGCCTCGTGATGACGACGGCCCGGTCTTCCGTGAACCATGGGAAGCCCAGGTCTTCGCCATGGCCGTGCGCCTACACGCCGCCGATTATTTTACCTGGCCCGAATGGACGGAGGCGCTGAGCACCGAAATCACCGCTGCCAAGGGCCGGGGCGAGGCGGACCTGGGCGACACCTATTACCATCATTGGTTCCGGGCTCTGGAAGCGTTGGTGGTTGGCAAGGGTCTGGAAACCACGCCTGCCATCGACGAGCGAATGGAAACCTGGCGGCGTGCCTACCTGGCGACGCCACACGGCCAACCCGTCGAGTTGGATGCCGGATAATACGCCTTCTCGTGGCCTCGTCTTTACACCGCCCGCGGCAATTGTTCTTGAGGGACCCGCTCAGGTCTCGATCAGGTGCCCGTCTTCCAACCGCGCGATCCGGTCCATGCGTGACGCCAGTCCCGGGTTGTGGGTGGCGATGACCGCCGCCAGGTTGGCGCCGCGGGCAAGACGGAGAAGCACGTCGAACACCTCGTCCGCCGTGTGGGGATCCAAATTTCCTGTGGGCTCATCCGCCAATAGGAGGTCGGGCCCCGTAGCTATCGCTCGACCGATCGCGACGCGCTGTTGTTCACCGCCGGAAAGCCGAGCGGGACGATGCGTTTCGCGTTCCGCCAAACCCAGCCAGGCGAGGATTTCGCGCGCCCGGTCGCGCGCGTCGCCCTTGCAGTGTCCGGCAATGATTTGGGGAATCACGATGTTTTCCAGCGCCGTGAACTCCGGTAACAGGTGATGGTACTGATAGACGAAACCCAGATGCCGTCGGCGCACCGACGTCCGCTCGTCATCGACCAAGTCCGCACAGGCCTCGTCGCAAATCGTGATGCTGCCGGCATCGGGACTTTCCAGAAGCCCAGCAATATGCAGCAGCGTCGACTTGCCAGCGCCGGAAGGCCCGACCAGAGCGACGATCTCGCCGGCACGGACCGTCAGGCTGACGCCCTTCAGGATTTCCAAGGTCTGACGGCCCTGGCGGAAGGATCTCTCGATCCCCTGCAGCGTCAGCACCGGCTGGCCATCAGCGATGGCGTCGCCATTGAGCTCATTCATATCGCAACGCCTCCGCCGGATCGAGACGCGCCGCCCGCCATGAGGGATACAGCGTCGCCAGAAATGACAGCGTTAGGCCCATGAACACCACGGTCACCACCTCGCCAGGATCGACCACGGCGGGTAGTTGGGAGAGGAAATAGATCTCGGCGGCAAATAGGTCTGTGCCGGACAGTCCTTGGATCCACTGGCGGATGCTTTCTATGTTGGTGGTGAACGACAGCCCCAGGATGAAACCCGCGAGGGTGCCGATGATGCCGACGCTGGCGCCCGCCAGGAAAAACACGCGCATGATCATGCCCCGCGTTGCGCCCATGGTGCGTAGGATAGCGATGTCCCTACCCTTGTCCTTCACCAGCATGATCATGGAGGAAATGATGTTGAAGGCCGCCACCAGAATGATCAGGGTCAGGATCAGGAACATGACGTTGCGTTCCACCTGGATGGCGTTGAAGAAGCTCGCATTGGCGCGTTGCCAATCGTGGACCCGAGCCTTGCCTGCCAGTTTCAGCAGGATATCATTGCCAAGCGCGGGCGCCGTTTCGGGATTGTTGCCGAAAACCTCAAGGTTGGTGACCGCGCCTGGTAATCGGAAATAAATCTGTGCGGCCTCTAAGGGCATAAAGACGAAACTGGAATCGTATTCGAACATGCCGATGTTGAAGGTGCCTACAAGCTTGTAGGCCTTCAACCGGGGTACGGAGCCAAACGCGGTGACAGTGCCCTTGGGTGAAATCAGCGTCACCTTGTCGCCGATGCGCACTCCTAACTTCTCTGCCAAGCGTTCACCCATGACAATGTTGTTCTTACCCTTAAAGTTGGCCAGGGATCCCCGCTTGATGTTGGAAGATATGATATTGCGTTTTGCTAGGTCTTCAGGCCGGAACGCGCGGACCACGCCACCCTGGGCGACGCCACGGGACGTGAGCATGACCTGGCCTTCGATCATGGGCGTCACAGAATCTTCGCCCTTGATAGTGCGGATTTCCTTGGCTAGGTCGTCGAAATTAGCCATGGCGTTGGTCTGGCCATAGACACTTAAATGTCCGTTCAGGCCCAGAATACGGGTCAGCAGTTCCTGGCGGAAACCGTTCATCACCGACATGACGATGATCAGCGTCGCCACGCCGAGAGCAATGCCCAGAAGCGAGAACCAAGCAATGACGGAGATGAACCCTTCCTGACGCCGGGCCCGCAGGTAGCGCAGTGCTACCATCCATTCAAAACGTGAAAACATTCAAATGCCGCCTAGACCAGAATCTGCGTCAATGCGCTTTCCAGGCTCAATTCCTGGCGCTCGCCGCTAGCTCGGTGCTTCATCTCCACGACACCGGATTTAAGTCCCCGGGGCCCAATTATTAACTGCCATGGCACGCCGATGAGGTCCATGTCGGCGAATTTCGCGCCGGTTCGGGCCTCACGGTCGTCATAGAGGATCTCCTCCCCCTTCTCCCGCAGGTCGTTGTAGGCGCCATCACAGGCGGCATTGCAGGCGGCATCGCCCGTTTTCAGATTGATCAGACCCGCCTTGAACGGCGCGACATTGTCGGGCCAGATAATGCCATCGTCGTCGTGCGACGCCTCGATGATGGCGCCGGCCAGGCGCGAGACCCCGATCCCGTATGAGCCCATTTCGACATGCACCTCTTGACCGTCGGCGTCAGTTACCCGGGCGCCCAGTGGCTTTGAGTATTTGGTGCCGAAATAGAAGATGTGGCCGACCTCAATGCCGCGCGCAGTGACCAGGTCGTCGCCCAATGCCGCTTCGGCGTCCGCTTCGCGCTTCTCGTCCGTGGCCGCGTACTGGCTGGTGTAACTGTCGACGATAGGCTGCAGATCGCTCTCGAAATCGATGTCCGTGTCCGAAAGCTTGCGGTCCAGGAAGTCCTTGTGGCAGGCGATCTCGCTTTCGCCCGTGTCCGCCAGGATTAGGAACTCGTGGCTCATGTCGCCGCCGATGGGGCCCGTGTCGGCAGCCATGGGAATGGCGGTGAGACCCATCCGTTCATAGGTGCGTAGATAAGAAACAAACATCTTGTTATAGGACTGCCGCGCGCTTTTTGCGTCCAAATCGAAGGAGTACGCATCCTTCATCATGAATTCGCGACCGCGCATGACGCCAAAACGGGGTCGCACCTCGTCACGGAACTTCCATTGGATGTGGTACATTAGCTTCGGCAGGTCACGATAGCTGCGGGCCGATGCGGCGAAGATCTCGGTGATCTGCTCTTCGTTGGTGGGGCCGTAGAGCATGTCGCGCTCGTGACGGTCTTTGATGCGTAGCATCTCCGGCCCGTAGTCATCGTAACGGCCGCTTTCGCGCCACAGGTCGGCGGGCTGGATTGTCGGCATGAGGATTTCCTGGCAGCCGATTGCGTTCTGTTCCTCACGGACAATTTGCTCAATATTCCGCAGAACCCGGAGGCCCATTGGCAGCCATGAATAGATGCCGGCGCTGGACTGACGGATCATCCCCGCGCGCAACATGAGACGGTGCGAGACAATTTCCGCCTCGGCGGGGTTCTCCTTCAGGGTCGGCAGGAAGTATTGGGATAAACGCATAAGAGCCTCGATTTCCGGGCCGGCGGCGGCGGGTCAGCATTCCTTATGCAATCTATGCAAACCGATCAGCAATGACAATGGCAAGGGATCGTGGCTCAAGTGGAGCCGCGTAAGTCCTTGCCATGTCCCTGCGCGTTCTCATTGAATTTATTAGTTTGAGAGAAAACTTGGCGAATCCGATTTCCCTCTTTCACCCCCATGGCCGCGGTGCAAGGAGGTTTGGCGATGCACCGCGGCCCGGGGTTTGCCCTAGATTTGGGTCTGGGGCTGTGGAAGCGGCTCCATGAGACCCCACAAGTTGGGGATCACGGCATGAAAACGCGGGACCGGCGCCGGGACGCGCAAGTGCGCCTCAGCTCCAGGATATGAAGCGAAAATCGCTTAGCGCAAATGTGAGAATCTCCCTTGGCGGGCGTCGGCATGTATTTTCATCTTATTGTCCACTTTCTGTGGAAGGCAAAATTTTCAGAATCGAAACTAAGCGTGGAGGATTTAAGAAAAGGTGAAGCCATGGGAAGAAATAGATCTAGAGGCGAAATTTACTTAGTCGCCTTGTGTCAGGGTCAGTGCTGCGGCAGGCTGAGCGGATGAAAATTTCCGTCAATATCGCCCAATTCGGAGGGCCGCGGCCTCTAGCTGTGGTTGTCGGGCACGAGCGGTCTGGCAACCATTTCCTGATGAACGCCATCGCAGAGGTATGCGGCTATACGGTGTCACCTTACCTGGATCTCGACCACGCGGACGTGAACATCAACTTCCATCACGCGGAAACGTTGGCCGACGTGCTTCGCGCGCTGGGCCGCCCACCTTCGGGGGTGGCGGGCGCTGGCTGCAAGCCATACGCACGATCGCCTATGAGGCTCTGCGTGACGACTACGAAAACGTCATGGCATCGGTC
>CAZNWX010000135.1:0-6244 GCA_964576415.1 uncultured Magnetovibrio sp.
GAACCAGCGACCCCTGCGATGTCAACACAGTGCTCTCCCGCTGAGCTACGCGCCCGGAAACTTCGTTTCCTAGTAATTTCCCGTTATATTCATTCCCCCTTCTTTTGCAAGGCCTTCAAATCACGACACCGTTGCAGGGCCGCCCCGGCCCCGCCATCATGAGCGTCATGGAGACTGACAACCACGCCGTATCCAGCCTGGACATCCGCCGGCCCCACGCGCTGACGACGCCTGTGGTATTCTCCTCACCCCATTCTGGCCGCCAGTACACGCGAGCTTTCACGGACCAATCCCGCCTGGAGCCACAGGCGCTTCGCCAATCCGAGGATTCCTTCGTCGATGAAATTTTCGCTGCCGCGCCTGAGTTCGGCGCTCCGCTGATCCGAGCGCTATTCCCGCGTGCCTACGTGGACGCCAACCGGGAAGCCTTCGAATTGGACCCCGACATGTTCGCCGACGACTTGCCCGACTATGTCAGGACACGCTCACCGCGCATCGCAGCGGGGCTCGGCACGATACCCAGGGTGGTTGCCAGCGGCGGCGCCATTTACGACCATCCGCTGAGCTTTGCCGAAGCGCGGCAGCGCATCGATGCTCATCACCGGCCGTATCACCGCGCGTTGGCGCAGCTTTTGGAAGGGGCGCGTCGCCATTTCGGCGTGTCGCTACTGATCGATTGCCATTCCATGCCGTCACCACGCGCCCCCGGGGTGCGCACCAAGGGCATTAACAACGTCGACATGGTATTGGGTGACTACCACGGAGCGTCTTGCGCACCGGAAGTCACGGCACTGGCCGAGCGGGTGCTGACGGAGGCGGGTTACCAAGTTGTCCGCAATCGGCCCTACGCGGGGGGCTACATCACCCGTCGCTACGGCCGCCCCGAAGAAGGCCATCACGCCCTTCAGATTGAGATCAATCGCGCGCTATACATGGACGAGCGCCTTATCGAACGTAGTCCGGAGCTCCCACACTTGATCCGGCGCATCACCCGGCTGATCAAGGCGCTGTCCGAGATCGACTCGAATATCTTGAAACCTGATCCCCGTACCCTGCCGAAGGCAGCCGAATGACCGCCACCGACGACCTGGTCATCCGCGATGTCCGCGATGCCGATATGGACGCCATCGAAGCGATCTACGCCCATCATGTGTGCCACGGCCTAGCCAGTTAGGAAGAACCGCCGCCCGACATCCCTGATGTCCACCGGCGCGCGCAGGAATTGGCATCCCGTTTGCAACGCCTATAGCGGGAAAACGGTGGATACCATATGCAACTTCGCTGCCTATCATGGTTTTGGATCAGCCTAACACTTGTTCTGGGCATCACTGAGGCACGCGCCAGCACAACGCAAGCGATTGAAAACAATTGGAATATTTGTCCCGCAGCCGTCAACGCGGCGGAACGCCTGAACGCCATCCCCCTGTATCTCCTGCGCGCCATCTCGAAGGCGGAGTCAGGACGTTGGCACGAGAAAAAGCGGGTAAATATTGCCTGGCCCTGGACCGTGACGTCCGGCGCCGCGGGCAAATTCTTCGATACCAAGGCAGAAGCCGTGGCGGAAGTGGAATTCCTGATGACCAAGGGCGTCCGCAACATCGACGTGGGCTGCATGCAGATCAACCTAAAGGCCCATGCCAACGCTTTCGCAACCATCGAAGACGCCTTCGATCCGGTCGCCAATGCGGCCTATGGGGGGAAGTATCTGAAGACCATGCACCGGCGCACGAGCAACTGGTTGAAAGCCGCCGGCAGCTATCATTCCATGACCCCACATCTAGGCATCAAGTACCGAGCCAAGGTGGGCCGAATCTGGAACGAACTGCGTGGCCAGCCCGCGCCAGTAATCGAGACGTCCACGCGCGACAATGCGGATGACCAAACCGATGAGAAGCCGAAGGCGCGGCGCTATCGGGCCAGCGAGATCAACTACAGGCGCCTTAACCGCCTGAACCAAAACTTCCGCCAGCGCCGGGGGCTGTCGGCCAAGGCGTTGACCGCCGATCCACATACCCGGCGCGCCAATGCTCGCCAGCAACAGATGACCGCCTGGCGCAACGCCCAGGCACGCGGCCAGGACCTGAGCGTGCTGGCCGGCAACCGCCAGGCCGAACGCGCCAAGCGCCGACAACGCGAACGGGTCGCCTTCGGGAAACAAGACCGCCAAACTGTGTTCGCCCAGCGCCGCCACCAGCAGCTGAACGACTGGCGGGCGCGTTTCGATAAGGGATGGACATCGCGGTAACCCCGCGTTTCATCGCTTTTCGTGCGGCGCACAGGCTGAATCCCCTCAGACCGTAAACTCCCGGAGCACGTGACCGGGTCGATGATTGCCGGCAATCAACCCTTGTTCGTCAACAACCCTAACGCCGTTGACCCAAACCCCAAGCAGTCCATTGCCGTCGCGGACCAGGCGTGAGGCGCCGGCGGGCAAGTCAAAGACCCGGGTTTTCTCGCCTCGGCCAACGGTCGCCTTGTCAACATAAGCAGATCGCCCTGATATCCCTCCGCCAAACGACCACGATCAGGAATACCGTAAATCTCGGCCTGAACTGAGGTCAAAGCTGCCACGGCCTCTGGCAGGGTAAAGTCGCCCCGCTCCCGGGTCCAGTGGCCAAAAAGATGAAGGCCGAAATCAGCATCGCAGAACAAGTGCAGGTGCGCGCCCGCGTCCGCCAGACCAATGGTCGCATTCTTATCCTTCAGGAGCTTGATCACCTGATCTTCATCGGCGTTCAGGATTTGGGCGTTAAACAGAGTCTGAAAGTTTTCCTGAGCGCCAAAATCCAGCAGCCAATCCAACGGATGCTTCCCTGCCTCATCGGCCAGATCGGCCAACATACGCCCCTCTAAAGCGCGGTTCTCGTCTTGGGCGACCTCGACCACCTCCAGCTTGTCCCACTGATCCGTGAACCGGTTCAGCGCCTTCGGATCCAGGAGCTCCGCCTTCATGGCGATTCGGAAATCGGCGTCGGCGTAAAAGGCCGCCAAGCGTTCTACGTCGTCGTATAGCGAGATCGCTGGCCGCCAAGCTTCCAGGGCCTCAAACAAATAGGCGCTGCGCAAAGTGAAATCCATGCTGATGGCTGTGCAAGCGACTTGGCCAACCATGCGCCGACCACGCTCCACGGCATCACCAATGGCGCGCATATCGTCGAAGGCCCGGTCCGGGTTGGCGTGGTCATATTGAATCGCAGCAACGGCCACTGGCCGACCGGTGGCGGCGGCGATGGTTTCCAGATAATCCACCGGGGTCGTGCGCCCCTTCGTCAGCATGAACAGACCGCGCGCCTCCTCCCCTAATACGCCCACCAAAGCCTCCAATTCCGATTTCGCGGCGAACCGCGACGGCATGGGCCTGCCGCCCCAGCCGTTATGCCCCTCAAAAGTCGAGGTCGCGAACCCGATGGCGCCGGACCTGATTGACTGGCGGACAATTTCACGCATGGCGTCAATCTCTTCATCGGTGGCTTCGCGCTCCGTCGCCGCGGCCCCCATGACCCAATTGCGGATCGACGAATGCCCACAATAGACCGCCACGTTGGGCACCACGCCGCCGCTCTCCAATAGCGCCATGTATTCATCGAAGGTCTCGTACCCGGTCTTAGTGCCGGCCAGCAGGGCCTCCAGGGACATACCCTCCACCTGGGTCAGGTTTTTGAGGATCAGTTCCCTATCGCCAGGCCGGCAGGGCGCGATGGTGAACCCGCAGTTCCCCATCAACAGTGTCGTCACGCCTAGTTCCACGGACGGCGTCGCGAAAGCGTCCCAGGTGATTTGCGCGTCATAATGAGTGTGATTGTCGATGATGCCCGGCGCGACCACCGCACCTTGGGCATCGATCTCTTCGCGGGCCGGGCCGACTTCGCTGCCGATGGCACTGATCACTCCGTCCGCCAGCGCCACGGCACCGGCGTAGGTCGCCGCGCCCATGCCGTCGCAGATCTCAGCATTGCGGATCGCCAGATCATGCATAGTTCCACCTCCCCTCTCCGTATGAAGCGGGAATGATTAAAGGCCTTAGTAAGCTGGCATGCCTACGGGTATTCATTTCAAAATGCCACTAGGTTAGGTCTTGCTTTCCGCCCCTGATTGCCCAAAGGAAGAAGAATGAGAGCTCTTTCCGCCAACGTGCGCGGCGCGGCGTTGATGGTCGCCAGCATGGCCGGCTTCGCCATCAACGATGCCCTAGTGAAAACGCTGGCAGACACAATGCCCGTCTATCAGGTTATGTTTCTGCGCGGTCTGTTCGCTTCCGCATTTCTTATCCTACTTGCCTGGCAGGCCGGGGTCCTGTGGCCCACCGTCGCACCTGCGGACCGTAAACGGATCATTTGGCGCACCTTGAGTGAGATCGGGGCGACCAGTTGTTTCCTTTCCGCCGTCTTCAACATGCCCTTGGCCAACGCGACCGCTATCCTGCAGACATTGCCGCTAGCGGTGACGCTGGGCGCGGCGATCTTCCTCCGCGAACAGGTCGGTTGGCGCCGCTATTCGGCGATCTTGGTCGGGTTCGCAGGCGTGCTGATTATCTTCCGGCCGGGCACCGAGGGGTTCAACGCCTACTCCGTCTCGGCGCTCGTTGCCGTCGCCTTTATCGTAGTGCGGGATTTAACGACGCGGGGCTTGTCGACGGGCGTACCTTCGTTGTTCGTGGCCCTGGTCTCCGCCATCGCCATCACGGTGGCGGGCGGGCTCGCGTCCCTCTCCCTGGAATGGCGACCCGTCGGGACCAACGACCTCATCCGGCCGGGCTGCGCCGCCGTATTCCTGATTGGGGGCTATCTGTTCGCCGTGATGACCATGCGGGTCGGTGAGATCAGTTTCGTCTCACCCTTCCGCTATACAGTGCTGCTCTGGGCCATGTTGCTGGGTTATTTCGTCTTCGGTGAAGAACCCGACGCCTGGATGCTGACCGGCAGCACCATTGTCGTCGCCATGGGCATCTATACGTTTTATCGGGAACGTAAGGTGGCCAGCGCGACGGAACATTAACCACGGCGTTCATCTTACATTTTCCTACATATTCTCTGACGAGCGTAGCCTCAACTAGCCACGAACGTCTGCTATTTCGCAAAACCAAGACGCCGGCGACGCGGATCACCAACAACACTGTCCGGTGGCCATACCAGCACCTCACGTCGAATTCGTCGCTATCAATGCGTCAGTTAAGGCCACGCCGTATCGGGCGGCAGCGACATCAGGATCGCTTCCGTATTTCCCCCCGTCTTCAGCCCGAACAGCGTGCCCCGGTCGTAAAGAAGGTTGAACTCCGCATAGCGCCCGCGCTTCACCCGCTGCGCCTGGCGTTGCTCGTCGGTCCAGGGGATGTTCATCTTGGTTCGCGCTAGGAGCGGATAGGTCTCCAGGAAGGCCCGGCCCACATCCTGGGTGAAGGCGAAGTCGGCTTCCCAGTCGCCAGTGTTGACGTTGTCATAGAAGATGCCGCCGACGCCCCGCGCCTCGTTCCGATGCGGCAGGAAAAAGTACTCGTCGCACCACTTCTTAAACTTTGGGTAGTAATCCGCGTCGTGGGAATCACAGGCGCGTTGGTAGGCTTGATGGAATTTCTTCGTCTCTTCCTCTTCCGGGAAAACCGGCGTCAGGTCCCCGCCGCCGCCGAACCACCCGCGGGTGGTGACGATCATCCGGGTATTCATGTGCGCTGCTGGCACCAGCGGCGAACGCGGATGGATGACCACGGAGATGCCCGACGCCCAGAACCGTGGGTCCTCGGCCGCACCCGGGACGTTTTTACGAAACTCCTCGGAAAACTCGCCCCAAACGGCGGAGACGTTGACGCCGGCCTTCTCGAAGACCCGGCCGCGCAGAACCGACATGACGCCGCCGCCGCCGGCATCCGCAGCGCCGTCGGACGCCGGACGTTCCCAGGATTCACGCTCAAAGGTGCCAACTTCACCTACGGATGAGGGGTTCGGGCCCTCCACGTTCAATTCAACGGCCTCCAAGGCGGCACACAAATCATCGCGGAGCTCAGCAAACCACGCCTGGGCGCGGTCTTTATGGGTATCGTTGCCGTAATCATCAGGCATGGGGGTTGGTCTCCGAGTTGGGAAAGGCGTCCAACTGGCGAAGCGCCTCGGCTGCCACCATGGCCGCCGACACCGCCATGTTCAAGGATCGCATGCCCGCCGCCATGGGAATGGTCAGGCGCGCATCGGCCGCGTCGTGGACAAAATCGGGCACGCCCACCGACTCTCTGCCCATGATCAGGATGTCGCCC
>CAZNWX010000136.1:0-4863 GCA_964576415.1 uncultured Magnetovibrio sp.
GGAAGGCGTCCACGTTCTAGGCCTTGGCCCCGACGAATGGCTGATCATCACTCCCACGGGCGAGGAGGCTGGCCTTCAAGCCAATCTAAGAAGGGCCGTGGCTGACTTCCACGCGGCGGCAACACTGACCGGTGAATCCATGACCGTAATCCGTCTCGCCGGTGCGCACGCCCGTGGCGTCTTGGCCAAGGGCTGCCCGGTGGATATACATCCCCGCGTCTTCGGCCCCGGCCAATGCGCCCAAACGATCCTGGCTCGAGCTGACATGACCATGCACCAGACGGCAGATGACGCCTACGACATCATCGTGCGCCGCAGCTTTGCCGAATACGTCTGGACTTGGCTCGAGGACGCGGCACGCGAATACGGGGTCCGGGTCGTCACCGGGCTGAAATGACCCTCACCATCCGCACTATCGATATGCACACCGGTGGCGAACCGGTACGAATCGTCACCGAGGGCTATCCGGACATCCCGGGTAAAACGATCCTCGAGAAACGTCGCTATGTTCGCGACAACCTCGATCATCTTCGTAAATTCCTAATTTATGAGCCGCGTGGGCATTACGATATGTACGGAGTAATTCCGATCAAACCCGACGTACGTAGCGCCGATATGGCCGTTCTGTTCATGCACAACCAAGGCTACTCAACGATGTGTGGGCACGCAGTCATTGCACTCGGGCGTTATGCCATCGAACAAGGGCTCGTGGAGGCGGTCGAACCAGAAACGAAGGTGGTCATTCAATGCCCGTGCGGGCCGGTCAACGTCCGCGTGACGGTAACCGATGGCCAACCGGGTATCGTCCGGTTCGAAAGCGTGCCCGCCTTTGCCTTCGCCCGAGACAAGACGGTGGACACGGACATCTATGGGCCGGTCACCGTCGACATCGGCTACGGCGGCGCCTTTTA
Source organism: uncultured Magnetovibrio sp. (assembly GCA_964576415.1). Lineage (GTDB taxonomy): Bacteria > Pseudomonadota > Alphaproteobacteria > Rhodospirillales > Casp-alpha2 > UBA3470. Next base: position 912 of record CAZNWX010000136.1, read on the forward strand.
TGCCGTGGTGCCGGCAAACCAATTCGGTCTGGACGTAAGGACATCGCGCACGCGTGACCTCGTCGACGCGGCCTCGATTGTCACCGCGGCTGTCAAGGCGCAGGTCCCCCTCGCCCACCCAGATAACGACGATCTAGCGTTTCTCTACGGCACCATCCTGACCGACGGAAAGGACGCGTTTACAAATACGCCGACAGCCAATATCTGCGTCTTCGCCGATGCCCAGGTGGACCGAAGCCCCACCGGCTCTGGGGTAACGGCAAGGGTCGCGTTGCAGCACCGGCGCAGCTTGATCGCTGCGAAACAGGTCCGCACTTTCGAGAGCGTTACCGGGGCATTGTTCACGGGTCAGGTCGCGACGGAGACGACCTGCGGCGATTTCCCAGCCGTTACCGTGGAAGTTTCTGGCATGGCACATTTCACGGGCGAGAGCACGTTCTGTCTCGAGGACGACGATACTATCGGTGTGGGTTTTCTGCTGCGCTAGCGACCTAGGCGTAGACCTTTACGAATGCTGTAACCGCCTGCACTGCCAAATTGCCGATATGATCCTCGTCCGACCCCTCGCGGGCGCCTAAGTGAAGTTCCAGCTTGATCAGATCCATCACCAGAGCTGTGAACTGACGCGCCGGTCACTAACGCCAACAGCAACATTTTCCTGGACGCTCTTCTAACTCTGAACAACACCGCCGATACGGAAGTTCTGTCCGACACCATCATCGATCAGAACACACAGCAGACTGCGCTAAGGGTAGAAGTACAATATCCCGTCCGACCATTAAAAGATGGAGGTGTAGGCGCGCTGGTCGTTGATACTCCCCGATAATGGCTTCTTCGCCGGTGCCCGTAACGACCTTATTCCGCAAGCAACCCCTAGGTGACGCTTTCAACCGATCAAGACTTTTGGTGTGGCGAAGGCTTGTCCTTTACCCGCGAGTGCGTTCCTCTTGACTATCAGATAAACCGGCAGTCAAGAGACCAACTATGAGTTTTACCAATTTGGGTTCGGGCGAGGTTGAATCGCAGGCCGTCGTGCATGGTGATATAGTTGATCTTTTTAGCTTAACCAACACGGGCCGAACCCAGGACGTGTCCCGAAAACCCCAGGAGGTTAAAGAAAAAATCGAGGATTTCCTCTTGAGGTGCGGGTCTAAAAAATCAAAGAAGATCGTGGCGACGAGCTATCTGATGGATTTCTTGCCAAAGCTAGCCATGGACGAAAAATGGAGGGCAAGGCCGGTTGATTTGGCACGTTCGGGTCTCAGCTGCATCGGCCACGTCACCACGGAGAAGAACGCCCTGGTGGAGACCACCGTGACGGCGGCCAAGTAACGGAGCAGCGGATGAATAACCCACCGCCAGAACGCCGGCGCCTGTCCGGCGCCATGCTGGGCATCGCTTATATGCTCGGCATGACGTTTCTGTCGGCGGTCATGAGCTCGGCTGTCCGCCACATCACCGAAACCGTCCATCCTTTCGAGATCGTTTTCTTCCGCAACCTATTCAGCATATTGTTCGTGTTGCCGTTGCTGACGCAATACGGCTTGTCAATCCTGAAGACCCAGCGGTTAAGAACCCACATGGGCCGCGCCTGTCTGAACGTCGTGAACATGCTGTTATTCTTCACGGCGGTCACCATGACGCCATTGGCAGAACTGGTGGCGCTTGGGTTCTCCGCGCCCATCTTCGCGACGTTTCTGGCCGTGATCATCCTGGGGGAAGTTGTCGGCTGGCGACGCTGGAGTGCCATAGCGGTCGCCTTTGTCGGCGCCTTAATCATCCTGCAGCCGGGGATCGATAGCATAACCTTAGGCCAGGGCATGACCCTGATGGCAGCCGCGACCTGGGCCAGTGTCCTTTTGATCATTAAGTCCCTCAGCCGTACAGAGCATTCCGTCACCATCGTCGCATATGCGATGTTTCTCATGACCCCCTTGTCGCTGATCCCTGCCCTGTTCGTGTGGCAGTGGCCGACTTTGAATGAATTTCTATGGTTGGCCTTCATCGGCGCTACCGGCGGCTGCGCTCAGTTCTTCCTAGCCCAAGCCCTACACGAGACGGACTTGAGTGTCATCATGCCCTTCGACTTCACCAAGCTGATCTGGGTCTCGATGATCGCCTTCCTGTTCTTCGGAGAAATTCCTGAACTGACCACTTGGATCGGCGGCGCCGTCATCTTCGCCGCTGGGCTATACATCGCGCACCGCGAGACAGCGAAGGAGCACGTGAGGCTCAACGGACCAGACCCCTAAGGCCTCAAATTCAAAGATCGCACGAATTTCGTCGGTGCATTTCTTTACGATAGCGATCACTCTCACCTCATCGTTCCGACATTAAACACCGCCGCCGATTGCCGGTACAGGGCCTGCGGCCTATGATTGCCGTATACGTCCTAACCTCTGAAGGAAAGCGACGCCATGACCCCGGAAGCCGCGAAGGCCGCCGCGCAGATCATCGCCGAGGCCCGATGGGCCACAACGCCCCTCAACATCCTGCCCGAAGCCTGCTATCCGGCCACGGTGGAAGAAGGATACCGGGTGCAGGCGGCCCTTCACGCCTTGCAGGCGAAGAGCGCCATGGGCCGGCGCGCGGGATATAAAATTGGATGCACCACGCAGGTCATGCAGGATTACTTGGGTATCGACCACCCCTGCGCAGGGGGGGTTATGGAGCGTGGTATTCACAACGGCCAAGCCACCCTCAATTACACAGATTTCGTCCGCCCAGGCGTGGAGTGTGAGATCGTCGCACGCCTGGGCAGCGACATTCCGATCGGCACTGGGCACACGGCCGACGACGTGGCCACTCATGTCGATGCCATGATGATCGGCATCGAAATCGTCGATGATCGCTACACGAATTTCCGCGCCATAGGCCTGCCGACCTTGATTGCCGACGATTTCTTCAACGCCGGCTGCGTCCTTGGCACGCCGCTGGAAAACTGGCAGAACCTCGACCTTCCAGACCTCGAAGGCGGTTTCAGCATCAATAACGAAGCCCGCACCTTAGGCCGGGGCGCCGACATCATGGGCCATCCGCTCGCTGCGCTGGCTTGGTTCGCCGATCACATGACCATGACCGGCGGGCAACTAAAAGCGGGTGACTTCATCATGCTGGGTTCTGTAGTGAAAACCCATTGGTTCGACAAATCGGGCGAAGCGGTGGCTGAGATCAGGGGCCTGGGCGCAGTCAGCGTTGTATTCGCCTAAGCAGTTCCGACCGCCGACCCCCAAGACCGCATTTAGCCTACGTACATTATGGCCTTCCCCATGCGCCAGACGTGCTTGGCCGATGTCAGCCTGGCATCACCGCAACCAGCAAGACGGGCTCCATCATTAGGTCCGCAGGTTAATCATCGATCAGATGAACCCCGTGGCGTCTTATCACCCAAAACCACCGATTATCTTATGCGCGAGGCGCTTGATCTCCCTGCCCGTTGAACTCAACATTCGGGAACTGCAAAACGGGAGGCGAGATGCGTGTTGGAATTGAAGTGGGCGGTACGTTCACGGACCTGGTCGAGGTTCGCGACGGAGCCGTGTACGTGGCAAAGGTCCCCAGCACGCCGTCATCACCGGACGTGGGCGCGGTGAACGCCGTCGACGACGCCGGCATTCATTTGGCGAACGTCACGGACCTGGTGCACGGCTCTACGGTAGCTACTAACGCGGTGTTGGAGCGCAAGGGCGGTACAGTCGGCGTGATCGTAACCCGGGGCACACGGGACATCTTCGCCCTTCAGCGGCACGATCGCCAAGCAATCTATGATCTCAATTACGTCCGTCCCCACCCCATCGCCGAGCGGCGCCATATCATGGAGATCGATGAGCGCCTCGCCGCCGACGGGACCATCGTCACCCCCTTAAATGAGGAAACCGCGCGGACGGCGCTCGCCGAGTTTGTCGGCACACACACCTTCGACGCCATCGCCATCTGCCTACTGCACAGCTAC
>CAZNWX010000136.1:4873-6193 GCA_964576415.1 uncultured Magnetovibrio sp.
CGGCGCGTCGCGGCGTTTTTGTCGGCCCTCGCGCCAGAAACTCCCATCACCTGTTCCGTCGATGTGTCGCGAGAGTTCCGAGAGTACGAACGGGCCTCCACCACCGTATTGGCCGCCTATGTCCAACCTGCCATCCAGGGCTACCTGGCTCGCTTCGTCGATACCTTGCACACCCGCCAGTTCACAGGCCAGTTCAGCATCATGCAATCGAACGGGGGCCGCCTGCCGGCAAGCGCCATTGGCCGCAACGCCATCACCGCGCTGTTCTCGGGCCCGGCTGCCGGTGTCGTCGGCGCCATGGGCACCGCCACCCGGTCGGGGTATCGCGACCTCATCACCCTCGACATGGGCGGCACCTCGACGGACGTGGCGCTGATCGTTGACGGTCAGGCCGAAGTCGCCCCCCAAACCGAGATCGACGGGCTTCCTGTGCGCATGCCGGTGATCGACATCGTCACTGTTGGAGCCGGTGGCGGCTCTATCGCCTGGGTCGATGACGGCGGGTTCCTGCGTGCCGGCCCCCATTCCGCAGGTGCCGAACCCGGGCCAGCAAGCTACTTGCGGGGCGGCACACTGCCTACGATCACCGACGCGCACCTGATCCGAGGCACCTTGCAGGCGAGCTCTTTCTTGGGTGGCTCCATGACCGTCGACCGAAAGGCCGCCGTCGACGCGTTCCAGGATCTGGCGGCGCGACTCACGCTTCCCATCGAGGAACTAGCCGACAGCGTCATTCGTATCGCCGAAGGCAACATCGTCCGCGCCATTCAACAGGTCTCCACGGAACGCGGCCACGACCCACGTGATTTCACCTTGGTAGCGTTTGGCGGCGCCGGGCCGCTGCACGCGGCGCGCCTGGCTGAAGATCTGGAGATCCAGACCGTTCTCGTGCCACCCATTGCCGGCGTGTTGTCGGCGGCGGGGCTCTTGATGTCGGACTACGTGCATTACCGATCACGCACGGAACGGGTCCGCCTGGACGAAAGCGCCATGTCGGCGGTGACCGCCATCCTCCACGCCCTGCGCGCCGACGCGGAAAGTTATCTACGCGAGACGGGTATTAACGCCCCCCTCACCTTTGAGCCGATCCTGGAAATGCGCTACCAGGGACAGGCCTTCGAGGTTTCCGTCCCCATCAATAGCGATATCGACAGGCTTACCCGCGACGCAATTCTGACGGCCTTCGCCGACGCCCATCATCGTATTTTCGAGTTCTCTAAACAGACCGAGGACCCGGTCGAGATCGTCTCCTTCCGCATAGGCGCGCGGGCCCGGGTCAATGACCTTCCCGTTCGCGGTGGTGCGCTGGAGCGCATCCAA
>CAZNWX010000137.1:0-2789 GCA_964576415.1 uncultured Magnetovibrio sp.
GGGAACGGGCAGCCCCCTCTTCCGCCAACTGAACCAGTGCGCGCCCCAGGTGTTTCGCCTTCAAAGGGTCGTCCGGCCGCACTTTCTGAAGAAGCTCCGGTGCGAAGCTCGGAATGCCAGTGAACTGTAACGCCTCGCCTTCGGTCAGGGTATCACCGATGCGCAGGTTGCCATGGTTGGGAATCCCAATGATATCACCAGCCCAGGCTTCCTCGGCCAGTTCTCGGTCGCGAGCCAGAAACAGGACCGGGTTGTGGAGGCTCAGGGTTTTCCCCGAACGCACGTGGTGCATCTTCATGCCGCGTTTGAATTTGCCGGAACAAAGGCGGACGAAAGCAATGCGATCTCGATGTTTGGGATCCATGTTTGCCTGAATCTTAAATACGAACCCACTGACCTTTTCCTCATCCGGCGTTACGGTCCTGTCGGCGGCAGCCTGTGAACGGGGCGAGGGTGCCCGTTGGGCCAGGCCTTCTAGAAGTTCACGAACCCCAAAATTGTTGATGGCACTACCGAAGTAGACCGGCGTCATGTGGCCTTCGCGATAGGCCTGCAGATCGAACTCCGGACACAAACCGCGCGCCATCTCCACTTCTTCACGGAGGGTCGACACTGCATGAGCTGGAAGTAGATCATCAAGTTTATGGTCGGCAAGCCCCTCGCATATCTCGCCCTCATCCGGCTTATCTTCGCGCAAACGCTCGATCAGAATCAACCGGTCGTCGAACAGGTTATAACAACCGTGAAAGTCCCGCCCCATGCCGATGGGCCAGCTGGCCGGAGTTACATCCAAGGCAAGGTTCTGTTCGATCTCGTCGAGCAGGTCGAAGGGATCACGCGCTTCGCGGTCCATCTTGTTGATGAACGTGACAATAGGCACATTCCGCAATCGGCAGACCTCGAACAGTTTCCGTGTTTGCGCCTCAATTCCCTTTGCCGCATCGATGACCATCACAGCGGAGTCGACGGCCGTCAGCGTGCGATAGGTATCTTCGCTGAAATCTTCGTGGCCCGGCGTATCCAAGAGATTGAAAGTTAGCCCGGCATATTCGTAGGTCATAACCGAGGAGGTCACCGAAATTCCCCGCTCCCGTTCCACCTTCATCCAGTCGGAATGAGCACGCCGCTGCTCGCCACGCGCCTTTACGGCGCCGGCCTGCTGAATGGCGCCACCGAACAAGAGGAGTTTCTCGGTCAGTGTCGTCTTGCCAGCGTCCGGGTGAGAGATAATGGCAAAGGTCCGCCGTTGCGCGACTGCTTCGTTCAGACTCGTCAAGGTCGACTCCCTTATTTTTAGGCCGACCGATATGTAGTGTTTTCCCACCGTGAAGCCAAGGTTTTCAGGCCGCCTTGCAATCATTTGCCATCCTGGAACCCTCGAACAATCCTGAATGTCAGCGCCGAGAGAGTTGGCAATAAATTATCAGTCTTGTGGTGTGAAGGTCATAGGGTCGCAAAAGGCAGAGCGCGAAAGCTCCAACCATTGCGGCAATGACTAGCGCGGCGGAAATCGCTGCGACCATGAAGGACGGGCGAAATTGGATCGGTGTCGTCACTCACCTGCAACTCGGTTCACGTCCCTTCGGCTCACACCGTCCAGACCTCAATCGAGAGTTTATCGGCCTTACCGATGGGTTTGCCATCGGTGCCGGAGGTCACAGGCCTAATCTTAGGCGGATTTCGCACCGTAGTAGAGCATAACCACATGCTTGGCCTCAGCAAAGAACAACCAACGTTCGATCAATAACCCCATGGTCACGCATACCATTGCCAATACGGCTGTAAAAGCTGCGATCGCCCCGCCCGCTCCAACGGACATGGCGACTAACGCCAGCGGCACGGCGAAAGCCAGACCTTCAACGTAATAGCGCAATTTCGCAGCATGTTTACGCGCGATCTGGTATCCCATTTCCTTCTGTAGGTAGTTCTGCTCGGTATGCGGGATTTCGAACTTGGAAACCTCGCCAAATTGCCCCAACCCCGTCGCGCTCTCCCTGGTTGCCTGGTGAGACGTTGTTTCGATGAAGCGCCAGTAGGCACGTTTGGTCAGCCACGCTGAGACCATCGCCACAACCGCAACTCCCGCCACCGCCTTCGTCGTCAGGTTCAAGATCACGGTCAATCCGTTCAACCACACGGCGCCACCTGCCAACCCCAGCAGCAGGTAATTGGGTACGGTCAGATGGTTGTGCCACTGATGAACGGTCTTCAGGCTTTGGTAGATCATCCCCGTGCAAGCGACGGTTCCTAGTGCACCGATAGCGGTAAGCCAACCCCATACTACCAATTGCGACGGTTCTTTTGTACCCACGATCCAGGCATAACCCAACAAGAGGATTGGGCCAAATGTAACAACGGAGATCACTCCTTCCCTCGACAACCAGGACGTTCGCCATTGAGAAAACGCGCGCCATGCCCGTTCCGGATGCCCAAGGTGCCATGTCGACGACAACAAACCGGCAGACACTGTTGAAAATCCGAGGCCCAGACCAAGTATCCCGAGCCATTGATCTGTGGGCAGGAGACCAAACGCCACTCCCAGCCCTAACAACGCCAACAATCCATAGCCAGCGCCGGAAAAGACTGTGAAAAAAATAACAGAAAACGCAGGATTCATGTGTCTTCCTATTAACGCGTCAGAAATCTTTCTGCCCAACGTAGCAGCGGGTTGGTGATCTCTTCATCCCCGCAAAGAGACGCGGCGACGCTGGAATTGGTTCGTGGCCGGGGCGGCAAATATTTGTTGGTAGGCCGGTATCTCATCTCCGGCATGAGGTCAAAGCCATCGC
>CAZNWX010000137.1:2799-6123 GCA_964576415.1 uncultured Magnetovibrio sp.
ACCAGTTTGGAGACTTCTGATTGAGGGTCGCCGAGGTTCCCGAAATGCCGAGCACCGGCGGGACATGTAGACACGCAAACCGGTACCCGGTCGACCGGATCCAAGTTCTGGTTGTAAATCCGATCGATGCACAGTGTGCATTTTTTCATGACACCCGCGTCGCTGTCGAATTCCCGCGCCCCATAGGGACACGCCCATGAGCAAAGCTTACATCCGATGCATTTGGACTCCTCAACAAGAACAATTCCGTCTTCGACGCGCTTGTAGGAGGCTCCCGTGGGGCAAACGGTGACACATGCCGCATCTTCGCAATGCAGGCAGGATTTTGGGAAATAGGTGGTCATATTGACACCACCATCCTTTGGCGAGATTTCGTAAGCGTGAATGCGGTTGAACCACACGCCGTCCTGACCTTTCCCATAGGGATTCAAGTCGGTGAGCGGGGCCATGTGGCCGCCGGTGTTCCATTCTTTGCAATTCACTGCACAAGCATGGCAACCCACACAGATATCGAGATCGATAATCAACCCCAATTTTGTATTGGTTTCGGTTGGCAGACGGGTCATGACTAACCTCCCTTCTCACGCGCTTCGCGGAACTTGGCGCCATATCTGAGGACCGACGGCGTCGAGGCCAACTTGGGAGGCCGTGTTGTTGAAGTAAAAATGGGCGACAGTTCACCGGCTTCTTGGACTGACGCTTTCTCCACCCTGACCCGCAGGTCAAACCAAGCGGCTTGCCCGGTCAATGGATCCGAATTGGAATACCGGTATCCGTCTCCAGTCTCGGGCAACAATTCGGAAATCAAGTGGTTCAGCAAAAAACCCCGACGCCCCTCAGACGCATCTGGATCCAGGTTCCACGCACCCGGTCGCTTGCCGATGGCGTTCCAGGTCCACACGGTGTCTTTGTTGACCCCGTCCATGAGCGCCACCTGGACCTTGATCCGACCATTGTGGCTGCTAACCCACACCCAATCGTCCGTCTCTATACCGAGTTCGCACCCTTTCTCTGTCGCCATGTAAAGGCGGTTCTCGCTGCTGATCTGGCGCAGCCAAGCATTATGCGACCCCCAGGAGTGGTACATGTGCATGGGACGCTGCGTCAGTGCATGCAATGGAAAGGCGCTCTCATCCACCATCTGTTCCTCAACGGGTGCGTACCAGATGGGCAGCGGTGACGCGTAGGTTTTGATGCGTTCGCGATCGCGTTCGGGGGGCTGGACGGGGCCGTGCCCCTCGGCGGCCAAGCGGAATTTCTGTAACGCCTCAGAATAGATCTTCATGACGATCTGATTGGCGTCCGAGGTGAAGGCCATCAGCTCCGCCCACTCCAGGTACCCCTTGTTGGCGAACCGATAGTACCGGTGTCCCTCGGGAAGTTCGTAGCTCCAGAAACCTTCGTTCTCAATATACCGTTGCAACTGATCAGGGTTGGGTGCTCCGCGCCCCGACTGGGCGCCATTCTCGCCACGCCAACCGGCCAGCGGTCCCAATCCCGGACGTCGTTCGTGATTGGTGATGTAATCCGCGTAACCGCCCGGATACTTCGGACTTCCATCTTCATTGATCATCCCTGCCAATCCAAGGCGTGAGCCCAGATCCAGCAAGACCTCTTGAAAACACCGCACATCGCGGTCCGGTTCGACCACCGGGTGTCGGATGGCATCCGCCGCCGCATTGGCGTGGCTGATCGGTCGGTCCAGGAGGGAAATGCAATCCCAACGCTCCAGGTAGGTGGTATCTGGCAGCACGAGATCCGCATATGGAACCATTTCCGAATAGAAAGCATCAGAATAAATAAGTCGTGGAATTTTATATTCGCCCGTCTCCTCATCCACATCGGTGAGCATATCCATCACCTTCGACGTGTTCATGGTCGAGTTCCAAGCCATGTTAGCCATGTACATGAACAAGGTGTCGATGGGATACGGATCTCCACTCCATGCGTTGGTGATTACCATATGCATCAGACCATGGGTGGCCAAAGGCGCCTCCCAAGAGAAGGCTTTGTCGATCCGCTGCGGGCGGCCATCAGCGTCGATGAGCAGTTGGTCTGGCGCCATGGGGAAACCCAGGTGCGGCCCAGCCAGCGGTGTATTAGGCTGCACGTCGCGATCCCGACCGAAGGGTTTGGGAAGCGAGTTAAGTGCTTTCGGGTAAGGCGGCTTATAGCGCATGCCGCCTGGCACATCGATGCTGCCCAGCAACAACTGCAGGATATGAATGGCCCGGCAAGTATGAAACCCGTTCGAATGGGCAGAAATTCCGCGCATAGCATGCATGGAGATAGGTCGCCCGACGACCTTGTCATGCTTTCGGCCGAAAACGTCGACCCATTCAATTGGCAGTTCTATGGTTTGATTGAACGCGATATCTGCCAGTTCAGCTGCGATCCGCCGAATTGTTCCAGCCGCGACACCTGTCGCGGCGGCAACAACTTCAGGCGCATACTGGTTGTCCAGAAAGTGACGCGCCAAGAGTTCGAATGATGGTACGGCCTTGCGTCCATCCGGTAGTTCAATCTCACCTATGAGAGTCGGTTTGGCGTTCACGTCGGACACGGCTGCAAGCGCCAACTTCTCCCCATCCCAACATTGGGCGACGCCGTCGGCATCACGGATATAGAGCCCGTGGTCCTCTTCTCCTTCGTTCTGCGTAACTAGCCAATGCACGGTGGGGTATCGAACGAGGTACTCTTCATCAATCTTGCCAGCCAACAGCAATTCGCGGATCAACGACATTACGAACAGGCCATCTGTTCCAGGCCGAATTCCGATCCATTCATCCGCAACGGCCGAATACCCGGTTCGTACTGGATTTATGGAGACGAATTTCGCGCCCCTGGTTTTCAGTTGACCTATTCCAGTTTTTATAGGGTTGGAATCATGGTCCTCAGCGACGCCGAACATAAGGAAGTATTTGGTGTGATCCCAATCGGGCTCGCCAAATTCCCAAAAGGCGCTGCCGATCGTATAGAGGCCGCCTGCCGCCATGTTGACGGAACAAAAGCCGCCATGGGCCGAAAAATTTGGCGTCCCGAACTGTTGGGCCCACCAACTGGTCAGCGATTGGCTCTGATCCCGACCGGTAAAGAATGCTAGTTTCCGAGGGTCGGTGGCGCGACATCGTGCTAACCATGCCGTTGCGATATCAAGCGCCTCATCCCACTCAATTTCCTTGAATTCACCACTACCTCTTGGCCCAACCCGCTTTAAAGGCTTTTGCAATCGTGCTGGAGATTTGTAATTCATGATCCCGGCAGAACCCTTTGCGCACAGGACCCCTTGTTCACCGGGTGATTACGATTGCCCTGGATGTAGCG
>CAZNWX010000138.1:0-6088 GCA_964576415.1 uncultured Magnetovibrio sp.
ACAAGCTTCAACGAACAATCCCAGAAGGGCTTGGAGAAGGCCGTCGCGAGGTTTGACAAGGAACTTGGCGACAAGTTGGAGGGCCTGGTTCTCGATCTCAGAAACAACCCAGGGGGTCTGCTGGATCAGGCTGTTTCCGTTTCCGACGCGTTTCTGGACAAAGGTGAGATTGTCTCCACGCGCTCCAACGATCCCGAAGAGACCCAGCGCTACAACGCGAAGCTCGGCGATCTAATGAACGAAAAACCCATTGTTGTTCTCATCAACGAAGGGTCGGCTTCGGCTTCGGAGATTGTTGCCGGCGCACTACAGGATCATCGCCGCGCCATCATTCTCGGGACCCGGTCCTTCGGGAAGGGATCGGTACAAACGATCATGCCGCTGCCTGGCAATGGGGCCATGCGCCTGACGACAGCGCGCTATTACACGCCGTCTGGCCGGTCGATCCAAGCCAAGGGTATTGATCCGGATATCTTCGTTCAGCAGGCGAAAATCGAATCGGTCAAGCCGCAATCGGAGCGCCGTGAAACAGATTTGCGTGGCGCCTTGAGAAACACGGACGAAGCCGATCCCAATGCGGATAAAGTGCCGAGTTCCACAGAATCTGAGGACGGCAAGTCCCAAGCCAAGGATAAGGATGTGGCGTCGCAGGACTATCAGTTGGCCCGCGCCCTTGATCTCTTGAGGGGATTGTCACTCTACTCCGGTCAGTTGGGGAAACAGACTAACTGATCGAGTGCCGGGCCTATTTTGAAAGGTTGGAACGGGTTTGAAATTCTTCAAGAACCTTTTTCGGCGATCCAAGGGCGGCGATGACGAAGATCTCGAGGATGACGAGGAATTCGGCTTCGACGGCGATGGCGACGACGACGATGACGATCGTCTGCGCACCCAAGCTATTATGGACGATGAAGATGACTTAGATACAGATAGCCCAAGTGGTGATGATGAAGATGGCTTAGATACAGATAACCCAAGTGGCGATGAAGAGAACTTCGGCACGAGTGGCGAATTGTCTGGCGATGATCATGATGACAACGGCCCCGTCGCTATGGGCGGTAACGACTACGAGGCCGAACCCGACGACGGCGAAGAAACCGATGATGATGAGGTCGACTTCGATGGCTTCGATGACGATGATGGCATTGATCTCGACGACGAGGAAGTTGAAGGGTCCGATGACGGCGGGGGCAGCAAGAAGATGTTGTTCGCCGCTGCGGGGGTTGGTGTACTGTTACTTGGTATCGCCGGTGGCGGGGCCTTCTGGTATTTCAGCAGTGATGCCACGGAACAGGCGGCGGGGAAAACAGGAGAGTTGGATGGCGGTGTGCAGATGGCCTTGCCGCCGCGTTCCGGGTCGTCGCTGAATGCGCTTGGCGCAGGCGAGGATAACCAAACCACGGAGACGCTTGAGACCAACGAACCCGAGGGCGAGGCAGAAACGGCAGACGCATCCGACGAACAGCCTAAGGATGGAGCAGCGCAGCCATCCGCAACGGAAAACCAGATCATGTCGTCTGCGACCCTCGGTTCGTCTGGGTTGAATGCCATGGCGGGTTCTGGGGCTGCGGACCAAGGCGTCATTATTCCGTCGGTGACGGCGGCGTCTTTCCGTGAGGTCGCGGCGCAGCCGAAACCGATACCTCTTGCCAAAGCACCGGCCCGAGCTCTCCTCGAACAGGTTGAGGGATTGAATGGTCCGCTGCCAATGGTCAGCAAGGACGGTGAGCAGCTGCCCTGGGAGGTCTACGCACGGCCTCTAACTGGCAACGAACAGGGCCAGCGAGTTGGGCTTTTGGTCACAGGTTTGGGCTTGAGCCGTGCGGCAACCATGGCGGCCATTACCAAGCTTCCTGGCGAGGTCAGTCTCGTCTTTGACCCCTATGGGACTGACTTGAATGGTTGGCTTTTGCGGGCGCGTCTCGCCGGTCATGAGGTGTTCGTGGGATTGCCCATGGAGAGCGAGAATTTCCCAGCCGAGGATCCGGGCCCCTTGGCTTTGACTACAACGGTTCAGGTAGCGGACAATATGAAACGTCTGCACAGTCTTCTTAGCAGTTTTGCTGGATATGTCGGCGTGGTGTCGACCATGGGTTCCAAGTTCAGCGAGGCGGAAGGCCAACTCAAGCCCATCCTGGTGGAATTGAAAAAGAGGGGGCTGATGTTCGTCGATGGCGGCGCCATTGCAAGATCGGTCGCGCCCCGAATCGCGGTCGAAATCGATCTGCCACGGGCCAAGATCAACCTGACCCTTGATGCCCCGCCGTCGCCTAAGAATATAAGCAAAAAGCTGCGTCAGCTTGAAAAGCTTGCCAATGCCAACACCACGGCCATTGCGGCCATCCGCGCTTACCCTTCAAGTATCGAAAAGTTGGCTGAGTGGACTAGGGCGCTCGGTGAAAAGAAGTTCACCCTCGTTCCCGTTTCGGCCATCGCCAATAAACAGTTGGTCGATTAATGGGGGAAGATTGCGTGACGGCAGATGATAAAGCCTTGGGCGGGCTCCCCTACCGTCGCGGCGTCGGCGCCGTACTTTTCAATGCGGACGGCTTAGTTTGGATCGGCCGGCGCGTTTCGAAGCCCGGACAGGATATCCAGAATTATTGGCAGATGCCGCAAGGCGGTATCGACGATGAGGAGGACCCCGCGGCCGCGGTCCTACGCGAACTGCAGGAGGAAACGGGCACGGATCAGGCGGATATCATCGGTGAGACGGTCGACTGGCTGACCTATGACCTACCGACACATCTTCGAGGGAAAGTCTGGAAAGGCCGATATAGAGGTCAGGTGCAGAAGTGGTTTGCCCTGCAATTCAGGGGATTGGATACTGATTTTGATTTGAGCGGACATGAAAATCCGGAGTTTGATGCTTGGCGCTGGGCGGAACTTGCGTCTTTGCCGGAGTTAATCGTGCCTTTTAAGAGGCGGATCTATGAATCCGTCGTGGACGCATTTGCGGAGTTGCCGTTGAAGGCGCAATCCTTGCCGTGAGGTGCGTTCGGCTTTTCATCGGTTTCGTCGTTTTGATTGTCGGCGCCGAGATAATCGTTCACGAGGCTGTGTTCTTATCGTGTCGCATGGGTATTTCGCCTATGGTTATGGCTATGATCATGGTTATTGTCGAATCTGCCGCGCCTGAGTTGTTGGTTTCCGTGAATGCAATTTGGGAGGGGGCCGCGGGCCTTGCAGTTGGGAATGTCATTGTTAGCAACATCACGAATATTCTGCCGGTCCTTGGCGCGGCGCTCCTGCCGGCCACAAGTAATTGGATAATCATCGCCTTGATGTCGAAAGATGACGGACCCACGTAAATGACGAGCAAGAGAACGCCTAATCAGAATGCGTTGATCACCGGGGCTGGTCGGCGTATCGGCCGTGCCATCGCCATGAGCCTTGCGGCCATCGGGTGGCATGTGGGAGTGCATTATTTTCGTTCCTCCGATGTCGCCGAAGCGCTTGTCTGCGAAATCCAATCTTTGGGTGGGCGGGCTGTCGCCATTGGCGCCGATCTGGGCGCGGCGGGCGCGTCTTCGCGATTGATTGAGGTAGCCGAGGAACAGTTGGGTTCGCTCACCTGTCTGGTGAACAATGCGTCCGTATTCGAGCGGGACACGGTATCGACAGCGACGCGGGTGACGTGGGATCAGCACATGGACGTTAACCTCCGCGCACCGTTTGAATTGGCGCAGGCCTTCGTCCACCAATTGCCAGATGCCGTGGAAGCCAATATCATCAACATCATCGATCAGCGGGTCTGGAACCTGACTCCAGATTTCACGACCTATACCCTGAGTAAGGCCGGCCTATGGGGGCTGACTCAGATTCTGGCGCGGGCGTTGGCCCCGCAGG
The DNA here is from genome assembly GCA_964576415.1 of uncultured Magnetovibrio sp. Taxonomy (GTDB): domain Bacteria; phylum Pseudomonadota; class Alphaproteobacteria; order Rhodospirillales; family Casp-alpha2; genus UBA3470. Next base: position 3,850 of record CAZNWX010000138.1, read on the forward strand.
TGCGCGTCAACGGGGTTGGCCCCGGGCCGACCCTGCAGAGCGTCCATCAATCGGAAGAAGCGTTTACCAATGAATGGTCTTCCATGCCGCTCAAACGCCAAGTTTCGCCGGAAGAAATCGCGGCGGCCGTTCGGTTCATCCTTGAGGCACCGGCGATGACCGGTCAGATGATCGCGATCGACGCTGGTCAACATATGGGCATGAGCCCGACGCCTTTGGATCTCACTTCCGACGACGTGCCAACGTGACCTTGGTCTGAATTGGGGGATCTGGAAAATGTCAGCGGACAAAATACCCTCCACCATGCCGGCGCGTATTGCCAACGCGGGTAAGGCCCTTCGGCATGTGTTTATTCGCGATTTTATGGTCGAATGCCTGATCGGCGTCTATGAACATGAGAAACGCAGTCCGCAGCGCGTGCGGATCAATCTAGACCTTGCCGTTGACGAGGGGGAGCACCCCATCATCGACGATATCCTGAACGTCGTTAGTTACGAGACCATGGCGAACGGTATCCTCGCCATCGCCGATGAAGGGCATGTCAATTTGGTTGAGACCCTTGCGGAACGCATCGCCGGCATGTGCTTTGATGACCAGCGTGTGGACTCGGTTAGGGTTCGTATCGAGAAACTTGATATTCTTGAAAACGCCGGAAGCGTTGGTGTCGAAATTGAAAGGTTTCGTAAAGTATAAACTAATGAAGTTAGAGCATTCGCAGGTCCTACATTTGTGGGTTCATTGCAATCTCAGGCTGGGAGTTTTGCACAGGCGCTTCAAGGCGTCATTTTTGTAGAGCAAATATTTGATCACGTTTTTTGAGATGAATGAATTTTCCATTTTTGAATATAAATTGTTTAAAAACAATTACTTAAATTTATGCCCAAAAAATAGGCAAATTACAAAATGTGACGTAATTTCCGTTGCCTAGCGTTTAGTTGGAACCTTTTCAACAAAGTTATTCACAGGAATCGTGGATAGAAGTTCCGTCAAGACATAGTTCGCGCCCGCATCCATATTATGTTTTTGGTAATTACAATAGATTGGTCCGCGCGAGTGGTGGAGATCGGCCTTGAATAAAGTGCAAACCGAAGACGATCCGATTAAAGAGACCGGTACGGACGGCAACGCCCCGGCGACAGGCGTCGCCATCATCGAGACCTATCTGAAAAACCTCTCGGGCAAACCAGGCGTTTACCGGATGCTGAATGCCGACGGTAAGGTTTTGTACGTCGGGAAGGCGAAAAGCCTCAAAAAACGCGTCGCCGCCTACACGCATCCGCTTCGTCAGACGGTGCGCATCAGACGGATGATTAACGAAACCGTCGCCATGGAATTCCTCACAACCCACACCGAGGCGGAAGCTTTGCTGTTGGAATCGAACCTAATTAAGCGCTATGCGCCGCGTTACAACATCCTTCTGCGCGACGACAAATCGTTTCCCTTCATCCTGGTCACTAAGGGTCATCCGTATCCGCAAATTATGAAGTATCGTGGCGCACAGTCGCGTCCCGGGGACTACTTTGGTCCGTTCGCATCCGTGTGGGCAGTCAATGAGACCCTAGCCGTCCTCCAGCGCGCGTTTCTGCTCCGAACATGTACGGATTCGATCTTCGCTAATCGGACACGTCCCTGTCTGCTGCATCAGATTAAGCGCTGTTCCGCCCCATGTGTAGATCGGATCAGCGAGGCGGATTACCGCGAATCGGTCGAACAAGCGCAGCTATTCCTGTCCGGCGACAGTAAGCAGATCCAGCGTCGCTTCGCCGCTGTCATGCAGGAAGCCAGCGACAATCTGGAATTTGAGCTGGCTGCGCAGTACCGCGACCGCATCCGTGCCCTTACCCGGGTTCAGGCGCATCAGGATATCAACCTGTCGTCGTTGAGGGATAGCGACGTGGTGGCCGTCTACCAGGCCGGTGGCGCCACATGCATCCAGGTCTTCTTCTTCCGCTCGGGCGCTAATTATGGGAACCGGGCCTATTTCCCGATCCACGCCCACGACGACGATGCGGCGACAGTTTTGGAGGCGTTTTTGGGGCAGTTCTATGCCCGCAGCGTGCCGCCTGGTTGCGTACTTCTCAGCGAAGATATTCCAAACCGTGAGCTGGTGGTTCAGGCTCTGGGTGTGCGAGCAAAACGCCGGGTGGAACTTGTCGTACCGGTGCGCGGTGACCGCCGTAAACTCGTTGACCACGCCATCGTAAACGCCAAGGAGGCCCTTACCCGCCGATTGGCCGAA
>CAZNWX010000139.1:0-3578 GCA_964576415.1 uncultured Magnetovibrio sp.
GTCTTTGGCAGAATTCCGCTGCTGGGTAATCTGTTCACCGGCGGCGAGAAAGGCGGGGGGGTCTTCGCGGCTGCCTATACCATGACTGGCCCAATTGAGGAGCCGGTGGTCTCCGTCAACCCGCTGTCCGCGCTGACGCCGGGCTTTCTTCGAAACGTCTTTGGTATCATCGGCAAGCCCGGTAAGGAACGGTCTGTCCTTGAAGAGGAACCTCCGCAACTGCAACTGCAATAGAGCCCCCGGTCTGCCGGAATTCGCCAGCACCGTGCTCCAACAGGACATAACCGACTTCGTGTTTGCTGTTCCGGCAAGGCACAAGGGTGTCGGTGAGCCGACGCCACGGCGTTCCGCGGTGTCGGGAACAAAGTCATTGTCCGGTACGAGAAACAGCATTACGCGGTCATGGAGAAACTGCTTCGCAAGCGTCTAAGAGATAGGTCTGCGTGAGGCCAAATACACTGGAGGCTCCAAAGTTCAGGTGTGGGGTTTCTGTGTCCGCTTTAAGGCGGTCTTTAATGCGATCATTTCGTGCGCGCCCATAGCCCTCAACAATTGAATCTCCAAGCACAACCGTATACGACACCTTCGCACGAAGGGAGCGCTCTAAATCCGCCGCACCAAAGCTGATGGTGCGGCACACCAGATTGTAACACGCCTTGATGTGGTTGAAGTGGCCGTTGGCCGGATGCCACATGCTAAAATCTAGGTGCCGGTGGGGCCAGAAAAGTTGGAAGCTCGACTAGACACAACTGGGAATGTTGGCCGGTGCGATACCCAGATGAACGACGATAATTTTTTCATCTCAAGGCTCACGAGCTATACTGTTAGGACTGCCGCGGCGCGCTTAAGCGAGGCAAACATGGGTCAGATCAGGATTGCGGTTGGACCAGAACGTACCGCTTCTTCCCAACGGAAAGCTTCAAGGTGCCGTGTTCGCCCATGTCCTGGCTGCCGATCGTCTGGGTCTCGTCGACAATGACCGCGTCATTGAGGCGCGCTCCGCCGCCGCGGATCAGCCGCCGGGCCTCGCTGTTCGATTGCGACAATCCTGCGCGAACAAGCAACTCGAAGGCCGCAATGCCCCTCTGTAAGTCCTGGTCGGGAAGGCCCACCGTCGGCAGACCGGCGTCCGCCTGGCCTTGCTCAAAGGTCTTCTCTGCGGTCTCCCGGGCGTCGCGCGCGGCGTCCGCTCCGTGGCAAAGTGCGGTGATGTGATCAGCCAGGGTCTTCTTTGCCTCATTAATTTCCGCGCCTTCAAGGCTCTCCAGCTTGGCGATTTCGTCCGCCGGCATTTCCGAGAACAATCGGAGGAACCTCCCGACATCGGCATCTTCCGTGTTTCGCCAATACTGCCAGTAATCGTAGGAAGAAAGCATGTCGCTGTTTAACCACACGGCGCCATCCGCCGTCTTGCCCATCTTGGCCCCCGAGGACGTGGTCAGCAGTGGGGTGGTTAGGCCGAACAGCGCTTGGCCGTCGACCCGACGCCCTAGATCGACGCCGTTGATGATATTGCCCCACTGATCAGAGCCGCCCATTTGAAGCGAACAGCCGTAGCGCTTGTGCAGTTCGATGAAATCATAGGCCTGGAGAATCATGTAATTGAATTCTAGGAACGTCAACTGCTGCTCACGCTCGAGACGCAACTTGATGCTATCGAAGGTCAGCATCCGGTTTACGGAGAACAGCCGGCCGTAATCCCGGAGGAACGGCACATACTGCAGTTCATCGAGCCAATCGGCATTGTTGACCATGATAGCGTCAGTGGGACCGTGCCCGAATTTCAGATACTTGGCAAAAACCTGTTGAATGCCCGCCATATTGGCGGCAATCGCTTCATTGTCGAGAAGCCTGCGCGATTCGTCCTTGCCCGACGGGTCGCCGACCTTGGTGGTGCCACCACCCATTAGAACGATCGGCTTGTGTCCGGTTTGTTGCAACAGACGCAACAACATGATGGATACCAAGCTGCCCGCGTGCAGGGACGGGCCGGTGCAATCAAAACCAATATACGCCGTCACAATGCCGTCCTTAGCCTGCGCATCCAAGGTATCAATGTCGGTACATTGGTGAACGAACCCACGTTCGACAGCCTGGTTAAGGAAATCGGATTTGTATGTGCCCATGAATGCCTCTGTGTCTTAGCAGACCTGGGTTTATGCTATAGATCAGGGAAGTGCAATGCTGGGCACGGTTCAAGGTTGGGACAGGAACTGGATATGACGACCAGGGAACGAAAAATGGCCATTGGCATGATGAGCGGCACCTCAATGGACGGGGTGGACGCGGCATTGGTGGAAACGGATGGCACGGATATTTTCGGGTTGGGGCCGTTTCAGTCCATCCCCTATCCGCCAGCGTTTCGCTCCCGGCTGAAAACCTTGATGGGCCGCCCGTCTAACGGAGAGGGCCTCGATGTGGAACGAGACTTGACGCTCTATCATGCCGAGGCGGTCCATCGTCTCCTGGCCGATACGGGCCTACAGCCCGATGAGGTCGACGTAGCCGGCTTCCATGGCAGACTGTTTTTCACGATCCGGTCAATGCGGTCACCTGCCAGATAGGCGACGGTCGTTTGCTGGCGTCAGAAACGGGAATCGATGTGGTGTCGGATTTCCGTGCCGCCGATGTGGCCGCAGGCGGTGAAGGCGCCCCCCTCGCGCCACTATTCCATGTCGCAATGGCACAGACCCTTGAACGGCCCCTGGCCATTCTAAATATGGGCGGTGTCGCCAACGTGACTTGGATAAGTCCGGACGGTGGCGCCATCGCGTTCGATACTGGACCGGCCAATGCAATGGTCGATGACTGGGTCCGGGCGCGGACCGATTTGAACTTTGACGAAGGTGGTGCATTGGCGCGGCAGGGACAGGTCAATAAGATCGCGCTGGCCGCTCTTATGGACAATCCTTATTTCGATCTTCCGGCGCCGAAGTCGCTGGATCGGGACGCCTTCGAGATGAGCCCGGTGGCGTATCTCTCAACGGAAGATGGCGCCGCGACCCTATTGGCGTTCACAGCAGCGTCAATCGCGCAGGCTAAGAATTTGCTACCGGCTCCGCCGTTGCGGTGGTTGGCGACGGGCGGTGGGCGGCACAACCCGGCCTTGATGGCGGCTGTGCGGCATCAATTGGCTGCGCCGTTGGAGCCGGTTGAAGCTGTTGGCTGGAATGGCGACGCTTTGGAGGCCCAGGCGTTCGCTTACCTGGCGGTCCGTAGCATCTATGGGATGCCGCTCAGTTATCCGCAGACCACCGGTGTGCGCCAGCCGATCACAGGCGGTGTGTTCCACGCGGCGAATAGGGCATGAGTGGGTTGATGTGTTGAATTTTCCTACCTGACGGCAGTATGCGTGGGCCTTTGGGCAAGGTAGGCAGCATAGTAGAGAAGAACGACGAGAGATATCAAAGCCGAGAGAATCACCGAAGCTGATTTCAAAAATTTCGAGAAAGCTCTTCATCCCCGAAACAAGGAAATTCTGTAATGTCTGGGTCGGCATTTGCACAGCTTTGTCCGTGAAATCGAGCTGACAAACGAGGAATGGACCAACGCCATCGCTCTCTTTTTGCGCGCCGCGT
>CAZNWX010000139.1:3601-3933 GCA_964576415.1 uncultured Magnetovibrio sp.
AGATCACCGATCCTAACCGCAGCGAATTCATCATCTTCTCAGACACCTCGGGTGTCTCGGCCTTGGATGACTTGCTGAACCCGAACAAAAAGGGAGCCCAACTGTCATGATTTCAGATGTCGTTGGTACTGCAATCGCTAGCACTTACGCCTGAGGTTGGCGGGCGCAATGAGCGAAATAGTGATCGGATCGGGTTTTAGGCGGCCTTTGGCAGTGCCTTATCCAGATATTCGTCCAGGTGGCCAATCAGTTCGCTGACATCTTCTTGGAAAAAATGATCGCCGTTCTTGATAACCCGGTCAAAATAATTAATTAATTCCTCGACCTCCATC
>CAZNWX010000139.1:3943-6058 GCA_964576415.1 uncultured Magnetovibrio sp.
GTCGATGCTGATGTTCTTCTGTTTCTTCAATTTCTGGACAAGCTTATCGACCGAGATCTGCGGCACGATGTCATCCTTGTCCCCGTGAAGGATCATGCCGGAAGCGGGGCAGGGTGCGAGGAACGAGAAGTCGTGAATATTGGCCGGCGGCGCCACGGAAACGAAACCATCAATTTCCGGACGACGCATCATCAATTGCATGGCTACCCAGGCACCGAATGAGAACCCGCCGATCCAGCAACTCTTGGTGTTTGGGTTGTGCGCCTGCATCCAATCTAGAGCCGAAGCCGCATCGCTCAGTTCCCCTTGGCCATTGTCGCCTTGAGAACGTCCGACGCCGCGAAAATTGAAGCGCAGTGCGGAGAACCCGCGCTTCACGAACGCCTGATAAAGTATGTAGACCATCCTGTTGTTCATCGTGCCGCCGTGTTGCGGATGTGGATGCAATAGAAGCGCAACGGGTGCGTGCGAATTCTTCGAATGATGGTACCGGCCTTCTATCCGGCCTTCGGGGCCATTGAAAATCACCTCAGGCATGAATGTTCAAAAATCCTATTTTAGTTGGTTATCCCAGTCATCGAAAAAATATGGCCCGCTAATGTTCTGGAATTGCAAACAATTATCAATCCAAAGTGTTCACGAATACTTGATCAAATTGGTCGGACATCCTATATAACCTCTGTGATCGAGCGGGTCAGACCTGGGACCATAGCGTGTGGGCGTCGGGACAGTCCTTTCAACAGAAATCGCTAAGAACATAACCTAGGTATCATGGTTTTCAAGACTCTTCGAGAAGATATCGACGGTTATCTCGAGCGTGACCCCGCCGCACGCGGAGCATTGGAGGTCGTGCTTTGCTATCCTGGTTTTCATGCACTTATGACCTTTCGCCTCTGTCACTGGTTGTGGCAAAAGCGCTTTTTACTGTTGGGCCGGTTTCTGGCCCATGTTGGGCGGATTATGACCGGAATTGAGATCCATCCCGGCGCCGAAATCGGCAAGAGATTTGTCATTGACCACGGTTCTGGTGTGGTGGTCGGCGAGACGGCGGTCATCGGTGATGACGTGACGCTCTACCACGACGTCACTTTGGGCGGCGTCGCGCCGAGCATCGATTCACAGTCCCAAGTGGGTCAGAAGCGACATCCGACGTTGGGCGATGGTGTCATCGTTGGATCAGGAGCACAGATTTTGGGTCCTATTTCCGTCGGCGCTCATGCGCGCGTTGGTGCCAATTCGGTGGTCACCAAGGATGTCCCGAGTTCGGTCACGGCGGTCGGCGTGCCGGCCAAAGTGGTTATGCCAAAGGACAAGCAGAAAGCGCGAAAGTTTCAAGCCTATGCGACGACGGAAGAGGGATGCCCGGATCCTATTCTGCAAACCATCGAAAATCTGAGAAGTCAGGTCGCGAACCTGAGCGCGCGGGTCGAAGAACTAGAAGGTAAGCAACCGGATATCGTTGCCAAGGTTCGCGAAGAGAAGAAGAGCGACGTCGCCTGACGTCGCGCCGAGATGTGATGGAGTTGAAAGGGGAATCATTGTGAGACTGAGCACAAAAGGCCGCTACGCCGTCATGGCTATGGTTGACTTGGCGACACAGTCGGATGGCCGCCCCGTCGCGTTGGCAGATGTGGCGGAACGACAGGAGATTTCTCTTTCCTATCTGGAGCAGTTGTTCGGCAAGTTGCGCCGCGGCGGATTGGTGGAGAGCGTGCGCGGCCCTGGCGGCGGCTATATGTTGTCGAGAACGTCTGATGACACTCGCGTTTCCGACATCATCATGGCCGTCGATGAGCCGATCAAGGCAACGCGATGTAGCCCGGGGTCTCCCGAGGGCTGCAAATCCAACAAGAGCCGGTGTCTGAGCCATGACCTTTGGGAAGAACTCGGTAACCACATCTATCTCTATCTCTGTTCAGTTTCTCTTGCGGATGTCGTGCACAAGCGTGTGCTTGGCCGCAGCGGTCATCTCGTTCACCAGTTCCGGTCGAATACGCCGCTCGCGGTGGTGGAATAGATAACCCATCGATCAAGGAACCGACCGGCATGGTTGAGATGACCTACCTAGATCACAACGCGACGACACCCACCCGACCGGAAGTGATAACCGCTGTA
>CAZNWX010000140.1:0-6046 GCA_964576415.1 uncultured Magnetovibrio sp.
GTCAAAGGTCAATTCGCCACGAGCGACAGGATCCAAGCCGTGCATGCCCGGCGCCACTTCTCCGTCCGCGAGGGCTTGAATTTCCAAATCATGAAGGCCGCAAAACTCGGCAATCTGTTCGAAGGTGAGGGTCGTGTTGTCGATCAACCACACGGCCGTCGCTTTCGGCATCAGGGGATGCGCCATCGTTGTCGTCCTTTTCAAAGAATTTGCCGGCGACCTTGACGGCGCCGGCTACGAAACTAAGCTCTTTTATAACCTTCGGTCGGGTGCTTGGTCAAACAAGATGCACTCGAAAGTGGGACTAATCAGGTCTGGAGATTGCGCCATGTCTCGGGCGAAAATTTGAAGGCCTTTTGGAATTCGCTTGTTCGTGATTCTGGTCTACGAACCCCGCGGTGGCGATGCATTGGAGCAAAGGCGCGCCGGTTAAAGTCGGGCGCCTGGCTGATTGTGGGTTCTACCTTCGCGGCGTTGATGGCGGACCCGAAGAAAGGGTAGGCTGTCAACCTGTTTATGTCAGCATTGCTGCTGGTATCGGTAATGCTTGTATTTCCCTGAACCGACTTAGGTCGTGAGCACGATCTTTCCAGCATGGCCGGCACGCTCCATGAGTGCGTGTGCCTCCGCTGCCTGGTTGAGGGGCAAGGTCGTGTTGACGACAGGCTTCAAGGTGCTATCGGCAAACAGCGGCCAAACCTTCCCCCGGAGTTCTTCGGCAACTTCGGTCTTGTAGGGGTCGGATCGGCTGCGCAGTGTCGACCCCGTGTAGATCAGGCGCTTCAGCATGACCGGCATCAAATTGACCTCCACCTTCGAACCCAGCGCAAAGGCTAATTGGACGATCCGGGCGTCATGACGCGCGGCCTTGATGTTGCGTTCGATATAGGGGCCGCCGACGATATCCAGGATTACCTGGGCGCTTCCGAATTCGTTACGGACCACATCGACAAAATCCTCTTCGTTGTAATCGATCACGCGATCCGCGCCGAGCTCCGTACAGATGGCACAGCGCTCGGCTGGGCTATCGGTTGCAACCACGGTGGCTCCGAACGCCTTGGCCAGTTGGATCGACGTCGTTCCCAAGCCGCCAGCGCCGCCATGAACCAGAAAGATTTCGTCGGCCGACAGCCCGGCGGTCATGAAGATGTTGCTCCAAATGGTGAAGTAGGTCTCCGGCAAAGACGCGGCGCTGATGGCGCTCAGCCCCGCCGGAATAGGCAGGCAATGGCTGGCTTCGACGGCAACAAACTCCGCATACCCGCCGCCATTCGTTAGTCCGCAAATGGGATCGCCGACGGACCAAGATGAGACGCCGTCGCCCACCTCAGCGACCGTTCCCGCGACCTCAAGCCCCAGGAGGTCCGTGGCACCCTTCGGCGGCGGATAAAGGCCTTTGCGTTGCATGAGGTCGGGTCCGTTCACCCCGGCCGCCGCAACCTTTATTACAACCTCGCCCGCGCCGGCATTGGGTGCCGGCCGTGTTGCTAGCACCAAAACGTCGGGGCCTCCGGGCTCCGAAATTTCGATGCAGTTCATGCCGGGGGCGGTGGTCATGGCTTGTCTCCGTTAGCGATTGATCGGCTTGTCTCGTGTCTAGTATGTTCACCAGACCCTGGCAAGGTTTCGGCCTTGTCCGTTCGACGATGGAGCCCTTGGAGACTTGGCCATGGAATGGAATGATCTGGAGCCGCAAAAAGAAAAACCAAAGCCGAAAAACTTGGCAGAGATGTCGATTGCGGCCCTCGGTGAGTACATCGATGAATTGCAGGCGGAAATCGAGCGCGCCGAGGCCATAATCAAGTCGAAGGAGGCGGCGCGGGACGGTGCGGAATCGGTCTTCAAGAGCTAGCCGGCGGACGAGCTTTCCGGCGCCGGTGCCGAGCCTGTATGAACAAGAACCAGCCCAACGGCCCCAGGAACAAGACCATGACGATCCAGCCGGTCCGTGGGCTGAATGGACACGTGCCACCCTCCGGCCGGGTCATTATATCGCGCGTGAATGCGACGTGTCCGATCGGCAAGATGAACGCAAAGAGAACGATGCCCCAGGCAATGAGTTGATTCATGACGATCCTTACCTCCCCCCCGGCGTGGTCATCACCGAGGTAGGGTAAACCATGCAAAATTTACCATTCCTTAGGCCTTTATGGGTACTGTTCATCCTGTGAATGAGCAAGTCTGCTTATATTCACAACTTCGACGCCTCCCTTTCGAATACTCGCCGCCCCAATATCGGGGCGGCCTTTTTCTGGCTCTCTCATGCTCGGAGAAAGGGCTAGTGGGATTGAAAAAATTGACCGCTGATTCCTCCATTGACGGCCAAAATCCCCGCGACTAGAGTAGTTTCCTCGGTCGTACTTTTTTGTGCGTTTTCAGGCGAGTTTGACAGGTTTGAGGCAAAATATAATGGGGTCGCCTGATGAGGCGGCCCCCTCTAGTTTTGCACCCTCACAGTGCTAACAGGGGAACGTGACAGACCATGTCGGTAACGATTGAGACCCGGGACAATTACAAATATTTCCATCCCATACAGACGCGTTGGAATGACAACGATATCTATGGGCATGTCAACAACGTCGTCTATTACGCTTATTTTGACACCGCCGTGAACATGTTCATGGTGGATAACGCTGGCTTCGATCCTCATGATGCGACGGTCGTTGGTATCTGCCCAGAGTCCCACTGCAACTATCACAAGTCGGTTGCCTATCCGAACAAGCTTGAGGCGGGCTTGCGCATTGATCGCCTCGGGAACTCCTCCGTCCGATATGAGGTCGCCATCTTTATCGCCGGTGATGAAGAGGCAGCCGCCACCGGACACTTCGTCCACGTGTTCGTCGATCGCGAAACACGCAAGCCCGTCTCGATCCCCGCGATCATTCGATCCGCTATGGAGACCATTCTCGCAGACACCCCATCTTCCGGGGGTGCCGCTTCTTAGTGGGGAGATCCATGGATCAGCCGCCATCAGGTCATTGGCGTTTGGGTGGTCATAGTTGAGATTTTTGGCCACTGCTTCCCAGGTCACCTTACCTTCCAGAACATTAAGTTCGGCCAGCAGGTGCGGATCGTCCGTTAAGGTCTGCTTGTAACGAAGGCTAGGGTGAATGGCGCCGTCACGTTGTTAGCCCATAGGTCGCCGTGTGCCTAACGGCGCCTGGCATGTTAGCGACGCAGCAGTGAACCACGTCATCCACCAGATACGTGGGGTCCGAATGCGCGGTAACCTTGGACGTGGCGAAGCATCCGCCCCGCTCGATAGCGACGTCGAATAGGGCGGGACCGGCGCGCATCTCCTTGACAAGTTGTTCGTTGAGCAGCATTTGGGCCATCGCACCTGCGACCAGAATGCCACCGATAACGAGATCAGCATCTAGAACCTGTTTTTCGATGGCCATCGACGTGGATTAAAGCGCATTGACGGATTGTCCAAACCGCAGCGGGTACGCCATCTAAACAGACGCCACGCGCCCGGTATTAGAGACCGGGCGCGCACGTTTTTAGGCGGTTTGGAGGCTACGCCGCTTTCTTGTGCGGAATAGACTTTGTGTGTATGGCTACCGATCGAGGCTTCTTCTCTTCGGGAATTTCGCAGACCAGTTCAATCTGAAGCAAGCCGTTCACGAGATTGGCACTGGACACCTTGATATGCTCAGCCAGTTCGAAGCGGCGCTCGAAGGCGCGCCCAGCGATCCCGCGATGAAGGTATGTAACATCTTCGCCTTTGGGTTGATTGCCGGACACCACAAGGGTGTTTTCCTTGGAGGTCACGTCCAGGTCGACTTCACTGAACCCTGCGACTGCCATAGAAATGCGATAGCCACATTCGCCTACTTGTTCAATGTTGTACGGCGGATAACTTTTGGCATCGTTATCGCTCTGAAGAGCGGCGTCAGCCAAGTGTTGTAGACGGTCGAAACCGACGGAATGACGGAAAAGGGGGGAAAAATCGATAGTATGCATAGCCATATTCTCCTTGAGCTATATGGATGTTGTGGACCCGCCACCATGGCCAAGTCCGTATATCTGATTCCGGAAACATCCGGTCATCGGGCGGACCCTCAATTGGCATCCGCTGACGTGAGGGAAATAGGCAGTTCAAGAAATCGGCGCAAGGGCGAGATGCAAAAAAATCATTCGAATTGGGACTTGGTCAATTCCCATGGATACTACCCATGGCACGACGTATGGAGTAGGTCATTCCTCGCCATTAAAATAAATAGATCAGAAGGGTGATATCGCTCCAATAACGGCGCCAATGTCCCGTTAAAGGTAGATTTCATGCGTATATGTGATTGTGAACCCGGCACCATGAGCCAGGGCTAAGCGCGTATCAGCCCTCGAGCCCGAAATCCTTGAAGCGCTTATTAAACTTCGCCAGTTGACCGCCGGTATCTACCAAGCGGTGCGCGCCGCCGGTCCACGCTGGGTGGCTGTGGGGATCGACATCCAGTTTCATGGTGTCCCCGGCTCCGCCCCACGTGGTGCGCGTAGTGAAGCTACTTCCATCCGTCATTTGGACGGTGATTTCATGATATTCCGGGTGAATGTCTTTTTTCATCGTTTTGCTCCGATCAAACGGGCAGTTTATTTAGGCGATGGCGCGGCATGGGTCAAGGCTCGTTTACGTTTTTCGCGGCCGGTTGCTCTTTGTCGCCAAGTTCCGTTTTTCGGTGCCAAACCAAGACCATCACCGTCGCCATGCTGGCGGCACCCGCGTAATAAGGCCAGTCCTTGCCCATGACGGCGAACAACAACCCGGCCAGGGCTGGTCCGGCAACGCGGGCAAGGGTCGTCGCGGAGCGCGTCACGCCCATCACCATACCCTGGTTCTCTTCATCGACGCGAAGCGAAATGGCGCTGTTCAGCGCTGGCGAGATGATGGAGAAGCCATAGGCAGCCACCGCCATGGCGATGATAAGTACGGGCCAAGTTTCCGCAAAGGGGATAAGCAGCACGCCGAGACATAGAGCGCCCGCGCCTTGAATGATCAAGCGGGTCTCTCCGAAACGTTTGGCGAGGCGTCCAACCAGACAGCCTTGGACGAAGGCACCAAGGATTCCGACAAACGCAAATAGGTAACCGTTCTGTTCCGGCCCCCATCCGAACTGGCGGCGTGACCACATGGCGAATGTGGCCTCTAGCCCGGCAAAGGCGACAGTCGCCAGAAAGGACATAAGAATGAGAAAGCGGAGGTTGGGATAATCAAGGCTGCGGCGAAACTGCGCCATTCGACCTTCGTTCGCACGGGCATTCAAACGATCGCGAATCTCCTGCGAAAGGGATTCCTTTAGGAAGACGATACCCAATACTAGTGCTACCACCGACAGACCGGCAGCGGCGAAGGCCGGACTTTGATAATCGGCGTTAATCGGGTCGGGGCCTGCCAAGATGCCTCCGACCGCTGGGCCGATGATGAACCCGAGGCCGAAGGCCGCGCCGATCACGCCCATGCCCCTGGCTCGGTTCTCAGGCGTCGTAACGTCCGCCACATAGGCGAAGGCGGCGGAAATGTTACCGGCCATGAGCCCGCCAAATGCCCGTGCTGCAAACAGGATCCATAATTCGTCCGCAAAACCAAGCCAAAGATATGCCACAGCCGAACCGGCGAGACTGATCAAGAGGACCGGCCGGCGGCCAATACGATCGCTCAATTGTCCCCAATAGGGTGCGGCTAGGAATTGCGTCATCGAATAGGTCGCCATGATCAGGCCGACCGTCGCCGGATCCGCGTCGAAGAACTCCGCATAGAACGGCAGTAACGGAATAATGATGCCAAATCCGATGAGGTCGACGACGGATCGGCATTTGGTTCGTTAGGTTCCGCGCGCAATGTGAGGCAAAACAACGTCCTCTTAGCGTTGTGTCAGCTTCAATTCAATACGCCGATTTCGCCGTTTGGCAATCTCGTCGGTTTTCTGGTCGATGGGTTGAAATTTGCCGAAGCCCGCGGCAACCAACCGATTGGGTGGCAAGCCGTTGGTAATGAGTGATTGCACGACGGCAATGGCGCGGGCGGAAGAGAGTTCCCAGTTTGATGGGA
>CAZNWX010000141.1:0-6009 GCA_964576415.1 uncultured Magnetovibrio sp.
CAAGAAGGGCAGCGGGGTTTGTGCTTCGTGCGTGCCTGCGGGCCTAACGGCATGGTGCTGACGACCTACGGGCGTTCGTCTGGTTTTTGCATCGACCCCATTGAAAAGAAGCCGCTCAACCACTTCCTCCCCGGCACACCGATCCTAAGTTTCGGGACGGCCGGCTGCAACCTGACGTGTAAGTTCTGCCAGAACTGGAGCATCTCGAAGGCGCGGGAGTTCGATAAACTCCAGGACCAGGCGTCGCCCGTCGCCATCGCCCAGGCCGCTGTGCAGACCAAATGTCGATCTGTCGCCTATACCTATAATGACCCAGTGATCTTTCTGGAATACGCCGTCGACACGGCTAAGGCGTGCCGCGAGCGAGGCATCAAGAATGTCGCCGTGACGGCGGGCTACATCTGTCCCGATCCACGTGCGGAGTTCTACAAGTGGATGGACGCGGCGAACGTTGATTTAAAGGCCTTCACGGAGAAGTTCTACAAGGAACTCTGCACCTCACAGCTATCCAAGGTTCTGGATACGCTTAAGTACCTGAAGCACGAAACCGACGTGTGGTTTGAGATCACGGACCTGATTATCCCGGGCGAGAATGATTCTGAGAAAGAGATCGACGAAATGACTTCCTGGGTGGTCAAGCACCTGGGCGCAGACGTGCCCATGCATTTCAGCGCCTTCCATCCCGACTGGAAGATGATGGACAAACCGCGTACTCCAAAATCCACCCTGGTGCGCGCACGGGAGATCGCGTTGGCCAACGGCTTGCGCTACGCCTATACGGGTAATGTCCATGACTTTGAAGGGCACAGCACGTACTGCCATGCCTGCAACCACCGTCTCATCGGCCGGGATTGGTATGAGCTTTCAGACTGGAAAATCCGTTTCGACGGCAACTATTCGGGCAACTGCACTAATTGTGGCGAACCGGTGGCAGGCGTGTTCGAGGAGACGCGCGGCGATTGGGGGCGCAAACGGGTTCCCGTGCGGTTCCGCAAAAGTCCGTCGCGTGAGCCGTGACTTCGACCGTCCGTCCTGATAAACGTTCGCGCCAACTGGCGAATTCGGATCGACATTCGTAGGCAAGCATGAACAAGAAGTGGTTAGCCCTGGCGCTTAAGGTCGCGGTGTCCGGCGGGCTGATATGGTATTTGGTTGGCAGCATCGACCTTGAGGCTGCCGAACGTCGCATTACCCGGACTGACCCGATCATGTTGGTCGGCGCGGCGTGCCTGATGCTATTCCAAATGCTCATTGCCGGGTTTCGGTGGAACACTGTTTTAAAGGGTATCGGTATTGGTTTGCCGTTTTGGGAAATCGTGCGTCTTTTTTATATTGGGACCTTCTTCAACCAGGCCCTCCCCGGCGGCACTGGTGGAGATGTTGTGCGGGTCTACATGGTATACAAAGCCGATTGGGGGCTTCGGGGTGCATTGAACGGCGTGATCTTGGAGCGCGTCGCGACGGTGCTCGCGCTGGTCATGCTGGTGGTCGGAACGTTACCGTTCTTCATCACCAACCTGGACGCTTCGGGGCGGGCCTGGATCATTCCGTCGGTGGCCCTAGTCAGCGCGGCGGTCGCATTAGGTTTGGTGGTTCTGTGTTTGTTGGACCGACTGCCCAGCGGTATGCGCCGGTGGCGGATCGTCCGCGGGTTGGGGGATCTGGCCGATGACGCGCGCGCCGTTTTCTTGAGGCCCAGTATCGCCATACCGGCACTGATATGGAGCGCGCTTGGCCATGTGAACATCGCGTTCGCAGTCTATGTCCTAGCCATTGGATTGAACCTAGACATCAGTGCGTTCGACTGCGTCGTCCTCATGCCGCCGGTGCTGCTTGCCATGACCATCCCCGTTTCCATTGGGGCTTGGGGCGTGCGCGAAAACGCCATGGTGGTAGCCTTTGGCCTGATCGGCGTCAGCGCTGAGGGGGCAACGGTGTTGGGCGTTTTGTTGGGTTTGGTGGGGTTAGCCGTGGCTATTCCGGGTGGCATCCTGTGGCTGTCTGGACGGAACCGGGGTGGGCCTTCACTGTCGGATGTGGAAGCGGAATTGGCGTCCGCCGGGTCGAAGGAACACTAATTCAGTTCGGTCTTAGGAGCGGCACAAGAAACGCCGAATGCGAAATGCCTTGAAACGTAAGCCCAGAGCGCCTTTTCTTTCGGAACGGAATACCCACATGAAGAAACACGCGGTCAATTCCCGGCCGACACGCCACCACGGAGGAATTCATGAAAGTCTCGTTCGCCAATCTGAGCCAGCCGACCAGCGGCGCGGCTGTGATTTTCGCGCTGGAAGGGCGCAAGCTGACCAATGCCGCTCAGCAGCTCGACAAGGCGACCAAGGGTTCCATCGGCCGTGCCATGAAGGCCAGTCGCTTCAAGGGAAAGAAGGGCCAGTCCCTAAATGTCCTGGCCCCTAATGGCTCGAAACTCGGCTGCGTGCTGCTGATCGGTCTCGGCAAGGCGAAGGACTTGGATGATCAGGTCTGGCAGAACGCCGGCGGTGCGGCCTACGCGGGCCTGGCGAACACGGGCCTAAGCGTTGTCAATGTGCTCGTGGACGGGATAGAGGGTTCCAAAGTGAAAGCTGGCGACGCCGCCGCGAACCTGGCCTATGGGGCGAACCTTCGGTCTTACCGGTTCGACAAGTACAAGACCCAGTTGAAAGACGACACGAAGCCCAGCGTTAAATCTATGAAAGTGCTTAGCCACGCCACCGCAGCGGCCCGTAAGGCCTATGCGCCGCTGGCGAAGATCGCCGATGGGGTCGTTATGACCCGCGATCTAGTGTCGGAGCCGCCGAATGTGCTCTATCCGGAAAGCCTGGCCAACCGGTGCAAGGAACTGACCAAGCTGGGCGTCAAAGTCCAAATCCTAGGTGAGGCGCAGATGAGGCGTCTGGGCATGGGCGCGCTCTTGGGCGTTGGTCAGGGCTCCATACGAGAGAGCAAGATGGTCGTCATGCAATGGAACGGCGGCGTCGCCAAAGATAAGCCCGTGGCTTTCGTCGGCAAGGGCGTCACCTTCGACACTGGCGGTATTTCTCTGAAACCAGGCGCCGGCATGGAAGACATGAAGTGGGACATGGGCGGTTCCGGTGTGGTGATTGGCCTGATGAAGGCGTTGGCCGGCCGCAAGGCGAAGGCCAACGTGGTTGGGGTTGTCGGCCTGGTTGAAAACATGCCCGACGGCAACGCCCAGCGCCCAGGCGACATTGTCACCACAATGTCCGGTCAGACGATTGAGATTCTTAATACGGATGCGGAAGGCCGCCTGGTGCTGGCCGACGCGCTGCATTATACTATCGACCGGTTCGCGCCGAAGTTTGTGGTCAACCTGGCGACCTTGACCGGGGCGATTATTATCTCGCTCGGGAACGAATACGCGGGCATGTTCTCTAATAACGACCAACTGTGCAACCGACTCAGCTCCGCCGGCGAACAAGTCAGCGAAAAGGTCTGGCGCATGCCCATGGGCGACGCCTATGACAAGATGATCAATTCCCAGGTTGCCGACATGCAGAACATCGGCGGACGCGCCGGCGGCTCCATTACCGCCGCGCAGCTCCTGCAGCGTTTCGTCGGTAAGACCCCATGGGCGCACTTGGATATTGCTGGCGTCACCTGGTTGAAGAAGGACGCGCCGACGGTGCCCAAGGGCGGCACGGCCTTCGGTGTGCGCCTTTTGGACCGATTGGTTTCGAACCACTACGAGAAGTAATCGGGCGGGGGCGACCGATGACCGAGATCGCCTTCTATCATCTGGAGCGCGCGCGGCTGGAACTGGCGCTTCCCAAACTGCTGGAGAAGACCCTGGCGGCGGGCAAGCGCGCGTTGGTGATTGCCGGGACGGAGGCGCGGGTGGAATCGCTAGCCAACGCGCTCTGGACCTACGATCAGGATTCCTGGTTGCCCCACGGCACCACGAAGGACGGCAACGCGGAAGACCAGCCCGTGTGGCTGGCGACCGACGACGCCAACCCCAATAATGCGACGTTTCTGTTTCTCGCCGACGGCGTGACCACGGATCGCCTAGCCGACTACGAACGCTGTTTCGAGATGTTTGACGGCAATGATCCGGCCATGGTTGAAGTGGCGCGCGGCCACTGGACTGCGTACAAGGACGCAGGCCACGACCTCACTTATTGGCAGCAAACGCGGTCGGGTGGCTGGGAGAAGATGGCCGAGCATAACGTCTCGGCAGTGTGAGGGAGAACACCATGACAAAACGTTGGGTCAACCGCCCGGAGGGATCTACCTGGGGCGAGTGGGGCGATGACGACCAGTTGGGGCGTATGAACCTGGTGACGCCGGAGAAGCGGCTGGCGGCCGTGGCGGAGGTGAAGGAAGGGCTTTGTTATTGCCTCTCCATGCCCCTAGATATGCCAGGCGGAAATTCAGTCAACCCGAAGCGCCATCCGCCCAATCTGGGGCCCGTGTTCCATCCACCAGGATCCGATAATTACTATTACAACATGGATTGGAGCGCTTTTCAGGACGGCAATATGGATGTCTCGTCCGATGAATGCTTCTCCATGCATTCCCAGTATTCCACTCAATGGGACAGCTTCGCCCATGTAGGCAGCCTGTTCGACGCAGACGGCGACGGCACGCCCGAACGAGTCTACTACAACGGCTTCAAGCCGGACGTCGACATTAAGGGCCCGAATGACCCCGACGGCATGGGTGCGCGTAAGCTGGGCGTCGAGAACATGGCGGTCACGGGCATGCAAGGACGGGGCGTCATGGTCGACTTCCATCGTCACTTCGGTGATGAACGGGTCGCCGTCGACTACGACATGTTGATGGATATCTTCGCAAAGGACGACATCGTCATGGAGGAGGGGGACTTCTTCCTGTTCCACACTGGATGGGACGACATGATCCTCGGCATGGAGGGCGATCCAGACGCCGAGAAGCTGCATGCCTCGGGCGCCGTTCTGGACGGTTATGATCCTCGGGTCTTGCAGTGGATCACGGACGCGGGCGTTGTCGCGCTGATCTCCGACAACATGGCCGTCGAATCATCAAACGGCTATGGTGAGACACAAGGCGGATGTTCTCGCCTGCCTCTGCACCGCCATTGCCTATTCCGGTTGGGCGTACATTTGGGGGAAATCTGGTATCTCTCGGAACTGGCCCAGGCGCTGCGTGAGCGCGGCCGATCACGTTTCCTGCTGACGGCGCCGCCGTTGCGCCTGCCGGGCGCGGTGGGATCCCCGTCGACGCCCGTGGCGACGATCTAAATCAACCGAGATAGAACGGCCGTCGCGCCTCGCGGCCCCAAAGCCGGATCAAACGACGTTTGCGTTCGGGCTGCGGCCAATCCTCGTAGGCTTCGCGTCGGTGGCCCAGTCGGCGGTTGTTGACGAGTTGAACTTGGCCGCGTTCGAAGGTGAACGCCTTGCCCAGGCCCGGTCGATCCAAGATTTCGCCGAAAGACGTAATGGCGGCGCGGGTCGCGTCGTCCATGTCCCCGTCGGCAAGTTCATAGCCGAATTTCAGGAGCCGTCGTGAAAACCGAATATGGACGCCCCGTTCCGCCGGCTCGCAAATGGGGTTTGACGCAAGCCGGTTATCGCCGGGCGCATGCTCGTGCTGGCGATCAAAATAGAACCGGTAGTAGAGACGCTGGATCACGTCCGGATGTTCCGCCAGGAGAATGTTGAACACAGTCTGCATGCTGATCAGGCCGCTGGTGCCGCCGGACATTGCCGGCTGGACACAAAGCAGGCTGACGATATCGGGCGGTAGGTTGAACGCGTTGTCCGTATGGTAATACTGCCCGTTCTTGGTCTTCGACGATCGCACACCATTGCCGGGTTCATCCTGTTTGCCCGTGTCGGTGACCTCATAGACCATGGTGCCGTCCCATTTCTGCGCCACTGGACGGCAGACCCGAGAGAACAGCAGCCAATACAGTTTGACGGCGATCTCTTCATCGAGATCATCCAACGGCAAGCGGTCCGAGATGGCGAACCCTACACCTTCGAAGAGCTCGCGGCGGGTTCG
>CAZNWX010000142.1:0-5971 GCA_964576415.1 uncultured Magnetovibrio sp.
GAACGGTGTCTTTCGGTATGCCGAACCCATTGGCGCTTCGAAGGGGTTCTTGTTTATGGACAGCCCCGGGTACGATCCGTGCTCGATTACTGGCGAAGTGGCATCCGGGGCTAACCTGGTCTGCTTCTCTACGGGACGTGGCTCTGCATTTGGGTTCAAGCCCGCGCCCAGCATCAAGCTCGCCACTAATACGGCCATGTATGACAAGTTGGAAGAGGATATGGATATTAACTGTGGACCCGTGGTCGACGAGGGACGTTCCATTGAAGCGATGGGCATGGAAATTTTTGATTTCTGGCTCCAGGTGGCCAGCGGCAAACCTTCCAAGTCCGAGGCCCTTGGGTATGGCGACCATGAGTTCGTGCCCTGGCAGGTCGGGACCGTAATGTGACCAGGTAGGGTCTCCTGGCTGATCCACTGATTATCGCTGGTGTGATACTATTCATCGTCGCGGTCGCCGTCATTGCCGTATTGACAGTGATGGTTCGGACGCTGGCGTAGTCCGATCCGTTGAATGTAACAATCTAAGGGTGTCAAAATAAAGGCCTTGCCCGTCATGGCAGACCGAACCATCAAACAGGCCATCGTCGCGCGCCCTACGTCGGACGGAGCCGGGGTGCGCCTGAAGCGCTCCATCGGGACTGACATGCTGTCCGAGCTCGACCCATTCCTGCTTCTGGACAACTTTGGTACGGAGAACCCGGACGATTACATCGCCGGTTTCCCGGACCATCCGCACCGAGGATTCGAGACTGTCACTTACATGATCCGGGGGCTCATGCGTCATAAGGACTCCAGTGGTGCCGAGGGGTTGCTGCGTCCAGGCGGTGTGCAGTGGATGACCGCGGGGCACGGCATCATCCATTCGGAGATGCCCGAACAGACGGAGGGCGAGATGAGTGGTTTCCAGCTGTGGGTCAACCTGCCAGCGGCTGAAAAGATGTGCGTTCCGCGCTATCAAGATTTCGAGCCCGATGAGGTGCCTTTGGTTCAGCCGGCCGGCGGCGTCGAGGTTCGCGTCATCGCCGGCGAAGTCGATGGGGTCCCGGGCCCCGTGAACGGGATTGCTAT
This sequence comes from uncultured Magnetovibrio sp., assembly GCA_964576415.1. Lineage (GTDB taxonomy): Bacteria > Pseudomonadota > Alphaproteobacteria > Rhodospirillales > Casp-alpha2 > UBA3470. Next base: position 1,072 of record CAZNWX010000142.1, read on the forward strand.
CGAACCGACATATCTGGATATCACCTTCCCGCCGGGCGCAACGTTCTCTACCGATTTGCCCCTGGGACACACGGCCTTTGCCTACGTTTTCCAGGGCCAGGCGACGATCAGTAATGACAAGGTTGAACTGGACCACCTGGCGGTTTTGTCGGACGGCGACCAGGTGAGAATGTCGAGTGCCGATGGCGGCCGATTAATTCTGGTTGCTGGGAAACCCTTTGGTGAGCCGGTCGCTCGTCACGGGCCGTTTGTGATGAATACGACGGATGAGATCCGCCAAGCCATCTACGATTACCAGCAGGGCAATTTCAAATAGCGTCAGCTGTGCTGTGTTTTGAAACGGCTTTGTCTTCCCCTGCTATTCGCGTCACCGCTTAATTCATGGTGATGGGGAGGATGATTATGGATGACTTGAGCTTCGACGTGGTGGTAGTTGGCTGTGGCATTGCCGGGTTATCAGCCGCGGTCATGGCACAACAGAACGGTGCGCGCGTCGCGATTTTGGAGCGCGCGCCGAAGGATGAACGTGGTGGCAACACGCGCTACACGGAGAGCCTCTGGCGGATGAAGACGGTGGATGCCGTCTCCGAAGATTTTCTCGATAAATTTGCCGAAAATGCTGGCGGATGGCCGGACCCGGGCATCGTTCAGGATGCGGTACTGGATCGCAATAGTCAGCCCCGGGTGCTGCGATCCCTAGGCGTAGTGGATCCGCAGGTCGTTGCGGCTATTGCCGATGATGCCCCGAAGGCCATTGCTTGGCTGGCTGAATTCGGGATTAGGTTCGACGACATCCCCATGTATTTCCTGAGCCAGTCGACAACCCGTATGGGGCCCATCGGTGGCGGATTGGCCCTCGTGGAGGCTCTTGGAGAGTACGCGGACAGCAGGCCGGACGAGATATATTTTTTCTACGAGACGGCAGCCCGGTCCCTGATCATGGATGAGACGGGCCAAGTAATCGGTATCAAAGCGATTGGCGACGGCAATGTGCCGCTTAGGATCATGGGCGCAAATGTTGTATTGGCTTGCGGCGGGTTCCAGGGAAATCCCGAAATGCTGAGTCACTATGTCGGTCCGCAATCGCAGTTCATCCGTCCCGTTTCGCGTGGCGGTCACTACAATAGGGGCGAAGGCGTGCGGATGGCTCTGAGTGCCGGAGCCGCACCATGTGGTGATTTTGGAAGCTTCCACGCGCAGCCGGTGGATCCGCGCTCTACGGATATAGAGCCGGTGGTTTTGAACTACAACCTGGGGATCCTTATCAACGATTCGGGTAAACGCTTCACCGACGAAGGGCCGGCCATGGTGGACGCCACTTACGAGGTGGTAACCCGGCTAATCATGGGCGAACGCCACGGTGTCGCCTATGCCGTATTCGATGCGTCTCTCGATGAAGTAGAGAACTGGACCGTGACGGTGCGGTCCCGGGTGCCGCCTTTGCAGGGCGCTACGCTCGCGGACTTGGCTGTGGAAATGGGCGTTGATGCCCAGGAACTGACCCTTACGATTGAGGCCTATAACGCGGCCTGCCCAACATCGGATGGCTTTGACCCGTTGGCTTTGGATGGGTTGGCGACAAGCGGCGTGAACCCGAAGAAATCCAATTGGGCCCGGCCCATTGTCACGCCACCGTTCCGGGCCTGGCCCATCATCTGTTCCAATTGCTTCACCTTCGGCGGCATCAAGATCGACGACCACGCGCGCGTGGTCAACACAGAGGGCGATATCATATCCGGCCTCTACGCGGCGGGCGAGGTGGCCGGGTTGTACTATCGGGTTTACACGGGGGCCACCTCCGTCATGCGTGGCGCGGTGACCGGTCGGATGGCGGGGGTGGACGCGGCGCGTCGGCGAAATTCATTCCCGTAATGCACCGGTATTACCCGGGCCTGATTAACTTGGACGCATGTCCTAAATATCAGTCAGTTGTCTATATTTAGGGGATCCTAATGCGCGACCCAAAAACCGAAGACGCCATCATCGCTGTCGCCGAAGATCTGTGTTATCGCCGAGGGTTTAAGAGTACTACGTTCGGAGACATTGCCAATTTGGTCAAGATTTCCCGGGGGAACTTCTACTGCGACTTCACGATAGAGTGCGACATTCTGGATTCGGCATTCGCCGCCCACCCGCTGCCCGGCTGAATAAGGAGCCCTGAATTCATGAGCAAGATTTTCGAAGGTCTCGACGGCGAACCCCGCTGCGACTGGTGCGCGGCCACGCCCGATTACATGGCCTATCACGACAATGAATGGGGTTTTCCCGTCGATGACGACCAGCGTCTGTTTGAAAAAATCTGCCTGGAGGGCTTTCAGTCTGGACTCAGTTGGCGGACCATCCTGGCGAAGCGGGAGAACTTTCGCAAAGCCTTCAAGAAATTCAACTTCAATAAGGTTGCCCGGTTCACAGAGAAGGATGTGGAACGCCTTCTTCAAGATTCTGGCATCATCCGTCACCGCGGCAAGATTGAGGCCACTGTCAACAATGCCCAGCGGGCTAAGGAGATGGTGAAGGTGGAGGGTTCTCTAGCGGCATATTTCTGGAGTTATGAGCCGAACCCCAAGACGCGTGATGTATCTATGGTCGTTTCCACCTCGCCGGAATCGGTGGCTATCTCGAAGGATCTCAAGAACCGCGGTTGGAAGTTCGTCGGCCCAACCACAGTCTATGCCCTCATGCAGGCCATGGGCCTAGTCAACGATCATGCCGAGGGCTGTGTGACCCGCGCCAAGGTGATCAAGATGCGGAACGCGTTTACAAAGCCAACCTGATCCCATGGAATAAGAGATGTAATGAGTTACTGACCCTAAAAAACAAGAAACTAACTCTAATCTGTCCTGAAAGTCATCAAATGTCAGTGACGCCGATCCGGATTGACAACTGACATTGCGGTCGTTGCGGAAACCATGGATCTGCTGCGCCTGCCACTTATCCTGATGGTGATTTATGCTTATTGGACCACCCGGCGCGGCGCTGCCTTCGCGCCTATATGGGAGTAGTTCGAGCTTTTTGACCGGCCAAGTCTCATACGCGTCGCCGCATGGCAGAAAACAGGTAAGCAATCGCGGTTGCAAACATCAGCAGACTGTATATGGCGGCCGGAATCGTCATGGCCTTGGAACCGATCAGCGTGGCGGCGACAAAGATTGCCAGGGTACCGTTCTGCAGGCCGCATTCCAGAGTGATCGCTATTTGTTGACGCGGCCCCAACCGAGCGACCTTCGCCAGCCCTATGGCTAGGCTCATCATGATCAGGTTGAGCGCCAGGGTAACTGGCCCCGCCTGGCGGAAATAATCCGCTATGTTCGCCCATTCAGCAAAAATCGCGCCGGCGATGATGACCACGAACAACACGGATGCGATGAGCCGCGTAGACCGCTCGAACCGCCGCGCGAACTTTGGCGCGAAGCGGTTCACTACCATACCGATGATGACTGGCACCGTGGTGATTAAGAAGACGCTCAAGACGGTGTTACCGATGGAAAGCGAAGGCGCGGTGTCGGCGTCCATGAAGTGGGTGATCGAAAATCCGACGATTAACGGCAGAGTGATTACAGCCGCAAGAGAGATTGTCGCAGTAAGGGAAACGGACAGTGCCGTGTCACCGCGCGCTAGGTAGGTCATCAGATTTGAGGTCACGCCGCCGGGGCAGGCAGCGATAATCATCACGCCAACCGCGAGGGCCGGCGCCATGGGCCACATCGACAGTAGTGAGAAGGCGACGAGCGGAAGCACAATGACTTGGCTGAGTGCACCGACGGCAAAATCCTTTGGCCGTAGGAGGATTCGTCTAAAGTCGTCGATCACCAGTTCTATGCCGACCGAGAACATGATGAACGCCAGGCTCAACGGGAGGAAGACTTGCGTAATGGCGCTGCTGTTTTCCATGCTGCTGTCTCTTGAGTAGGATTGTACTTGCCCGACGATAGTCAGGCCGAGCCGTTGGAGCAATGGATGATCGGCGCGCGGCCTGAGGCCCGATGGCCGGTAATGTGGGTTTTAGAACTTTGTTTGATGGTCCGACGCCGTCAGCAAATGCTGTATTGAATTACAACTTTTATAAATCGAGACAAACGTCAAGAAAGCGGCGCTGATCCGCAAATGTGAAGAACGTGCGTCCAAATGCGGCGTGTATGCCAATGATGGAAATGTCGTGTGGAAAGGTTAGGTGAACGCGCACTAGGGCTGATGCACTAGAATTCGGCAACGCTGTCGGCTAATCCCGCTCGAGGGCGCTGCCTTCCGAGAGCATGTCTTCGATCTCAGTTTTGTTGTATCCAGTTTCGGTCAGCACCTCGTTGGTGTGTTGACCTTTCAGTGGCGCAGTCAGTTCTCCATCACGCCCGCCACCCCCGAATGCGTTTGGAACCTTAGTCGTCCGAATGCGCCCCTCGCTCGGGTGGTCAACTTCCCTGAAGAAGTTCACGTCATTGAGATGTGGATCATCGAACAGGTCATCAATGGTATTATAGCGTGCGGCCGGAATATCTAGCTCGGCAAACAGTTTCATCCATTCGTCCGTGGTCCGCTGCGCCAAGCCTTTCGCACGGACTTCGAAATAGTCGTGCGCGTGCGCTGTGCGCGACGCTGGGCTGTCGAACCGTGGATCCGTCTTCAATTCAGGCCGGCCGATGGCGTCGAAGAATGCGAAGGCCTGGTCGTCGGTGTTGGGGCTAATGGTGATGTAACCGTCCTTGGTGGGCTGCGGGCGATAATCGGGGCTGACTAAGCGGTTGTCGCCTGTAGGGCCGGCGGCCGGTATGAAGGTCTCACCGCCCATGTGTTCGCTCATGACGAAGGACGCCATGTTCTCCAGCATGGGCACCTCAATGGTTTCGCCGACACCTGTCTTTTCGCGGCGATACAAGGCAAAGCCGATGCACTGCGCCGCGATCAA
>CAZNWX010000143.1:0-249 GCA_964576415.1 uncultured Magnetovibrio sp.
CGATTGGGCGATGAACCGGATGAACCAGGGCAACGCCGTCACCGCATGTCCCCAGCGAAGTTTAAGTGGCGCCGTTTCTTTGAACAGCATGTCCGGCACCTGTTTGATAATTCCAGGCATGGCGGCCGGTGGACACGAGGCGACCCCGAACCCGCCCAAGTTTCCGGACGAGGTCGCTTCACCCGGGCCATTCAAGTCGATCACGGTGACTTCGTAACCTTCGTTCTGGAGATAGAGTGCACAGCAAAC
>CAZNWX010000143.1:293-5952 GCA_964576415.1 uncultured Magnetovibrio sp.
GACGACCGTCGCCGACTTCTTCGCGCGTTCCGACAAGCCCCTATCCTCTCGCAATGCCTTAACCCCAATGCCGAAACTTGGCCCCGAGGTCAATACAGGCGCTGCTAATCCAGCATGCTTTCTTTAGCATCCGTATCGAAATCTAGGAACCATCAAAAGTTACCGCAGAAGATAACTCTAACGAGGTAATTATCGTGAATAGCCAAACTCACAGAATGCGGTCTAACGAGCATATTCCTCATGTTCCAGAGGACAGTGGCGCGAGGCAAAGGGTTCGGCCCGGAACACGACTAGAGCGGCAAAGGCAACGCGGCCGGTCTCCTCAAATTCGAGAAGACGGTGAAACGTCAAATACAGGTCAATGCCATCCCTTCGCGGCCTCCAGGCAATGACACCACCGTATTGCATCTCCAGGTGATCGCGATAAAACACAGTGCATCATGTCGACAACGAGGAGCCAAAAATGAACCGCAATGTCGAACAATGGCAGGTCCGCAAGCGTGCGGTTTCTTCAGAGCGGGGCGTCGTTGCTGCGCAAAACTGGATGTCCGCGGCGGCCGGGGCGGATGCCTTGTCGCGAGGCGGGAACGCTGTTGATGCCGCCATTGCCTGCGCCTTCGCATTGAATGCCGTAGAGCCATGGATGTGCGGCATGGGAGGCAGCGGGTATATCGTGATCTGGCTAGCCGACGAAAGACGCGCCGTCGCGATCGATTTCCAAGGGACCCTGCCTAACGCCATCGACACCGCCGACTATCCCCTCGACCCCGGTGTTCCAAATGCCATTATGGGCTTTCCGGGGGTTGCCGGTAACGCCAATGTTGTCGGCTACAAATCGATCACCGTTCCCGGCGCCGTCGCGGGCCTGTCGGCGGCGGTCCAGGCACATGGGCGTCTAGGTTTCGACGCCTTGCTTTCGCCGGCGATCCAGTTGGCAGAGCGAGGCTTGCCCGTGGACTGGTTCGCGACACTACAAATCGGCCTGGAGGCTGGAGAACTGGCGCGGTTCCCGGCCAGTGCCGCGGTTTATCTGCCTGGTGGCGCGCCAGCACAACCGGAACAATTTCTCAACCTTGGCAATCTCGGAGCGACCCTGCGGATGCTTGCCGATGAAGGACCGGACGCCTTCTACAAAGGCGCGATCGCAACCGCCATGGCAGAGGATCTGCAAGAGGGTGGCAGCCGCATAACCGTCGACGACCTTGCCGCGTACCATCCACAGGTTCTGACGCCGCTGGCCCACGATCACCGTGGCGCTATCCTATACACCCCCAGCGAAAACAGCGGCGGCCAGCGTTTGAGCGAAGCCTTCGATTTCGTCACCGAACACTTGGACCCGTCGCGGCCGTTTGGCGCTCATGCCTACGAGATTTACGCGAAAGCCCTAAACCAGGCGTTCGATAATCATGAACGCCGGCTTGGCCGCCTCCCGGAGACCGGGAGCACCTCTCACATGAGCGCCGTGGACGCGGACGGCAATATGGTCGCGCTCACCTACACGCTGCTGAACCGGTTCGGCTCCAAAGTGGTGTTGCCTTCGTCGGGCGTACTGATGAATAACGCGGTTTCCTATTTCGACCCTCGGCCCGGTTATCCAACCTCCATGGCGGGTGGAAAACGCATCAACGCGTCCAACATGTGCCCCACGGTCTGCATCCGTGACGATGAGGCGATCTTCGCGGTGGGCGCATCGGGGGCCAACCACATCGTGCCCTGCACCATGCAGATAGCCGCCTACATGCTGGACTACGGCATGTCCTTGGAAGAGGCCTTTAACACACCACGGATCGACGCCGGCGGGCGGGCGTCGATCCGGGTTGATCCGGCCGCTGGCGATGAAGTGCTGGCCGCCCTGGAACGCTCCTTTGATCTTGAGGTCGCCCAGAACCTTGTGTTCCCCAAGCTCTATTCCTGTCCGTCGGGCGTCTTCCGCGATCCGGCGAGCGGTCACACCCAAGGTTGCGGCGACAAGGCCAACCCGGTCGCCGGCGCTGTCGCCGAGCAACCGTTCCACCTGGAAGAAACCGCGTCTGGCCAGGTCAGCGTCCGGGCCTAGACAAGACCCTTCAGTATCCCCGACCCTGGGGAACCAGATCGACGATGGGCTTCCCCGCGTCAAACTTTTTGATGTTTTCGGCGATCCGTTTGCCACCCGCAATGGGGTCGATGAGACTGGCGATATGCGGCGTCACCAAGACGTTCGGGTGGCCCCAAAAGGCGTGGTCATTCGGTAATGGCTCCGTATGGAACACATCAAGGGTTGCGCCGCACATCTTGCCGCGGTCCAGGGCCGCCAGCAGATCTTCATCAACCAGATGCTGGCCGCGGGCAACGTTGATCACCGCCGCGCCATCGGGCAGCCGGTCGAATAGATCCTCGTTCAAAATACCTTCCGTTTCTGGCGTCAGGGGTAGCATGCAAACCAGAATATCGGTTCGTGCGAGAAAAGCGTTCCGTGCCGCTTCACCTGCGAAGCAGGCAACCCGGTCGATAGTTTTCTCCGAGCGGGCCCAGCCGGCGACATCGAAGCCGATCGCCGCGAGGGTCGCAGCGCAATCTGCGCCCAGGTAGCCCACCCCCATGATCCCGACCCGCCGCTCGTGGGCTGGGGGTTCTATAATCTGGCGCCACTCCCGAACCATCTGCGCGGCGGTCACCTCCTGAAGGCGTCGATGCAAACGCAGCACATGTAAGGTCACATATTCGCGCATGCGGACTTTAAGGTCCGGACTTGTCGTGCGGATGATTGGCAGATGGACTGGAAGTTCCGGATCACAAAGAACATGATCAATACCCGCCCCAATGGAAACAATGCATTTCAGGTTTTTAAAGGTTTTAAGCCAGCCCGGTTCCGGCTTCCAAACAACAGCATAGTCTATGTCGTCGCGGTTCATTTCTTCGCCGGCCAAGTAGAGCGTGGCCTTGGGAAGCAAGGTAGACAGGTGCTGTTTCCACCACGATGCCCGGCTACCGCCGACTTTTAACACGATATTCAGTTGATCCTCCTGTCTCGCTGCTCAAAGCTTCGTTTTCGGCGCCCAGCTGGATATGGCAACCCCGACAAGAATGGCGGCCAATGCCAAAACAGCCTCCAGATGCACGATCTCACTCAATAGAAATGCCCCCCACAAAACGCCAAATACGGGGTTTAGGTAATTTACAAAGGAAAAGAACGACGGGCCGCGGGCCTCGACAATATAGAAGTAGATCAGTGTAGCTAACCCTGTCGGCAACACACCCATATAAAGCGTTATCCAAATACTTTCCGCACTCGCATCGAACACGGCTGTGGCCCCATCGAGCAGAATCGCCAAGGGTATCGAGATCGCCACACCGCATGCCATGACCATAACAGCCCGCCCAATTAACGTCCCGCCAGACGGCAGGTTCCTCGTAACGATGGCATTGATCGCGTAACAAATTGCGGCTCCGGCGATTGCCAGTTGGTGCCAAATTTGGCCGCCCAGACCCTTGGCCGCCTCCGGACCAACTAAGACCAGAACCCCAGAAAACCCAAGAAGGACGCCAACCAATTTGCGCCAATGGAACTGATCGCCGCGGGCGAAAAAATGAGCTAGGGCGATGGTCGCAATAGGCATGACCGCCATGAGAATGGCCGCCTGTCCACTTGCCACCCGTTCCTCGCCCCATCCAATAAGGAAGAAAGGCAACGCCAACCCGAACACACCCAGCACAAACCCCATATACCAACTTTTGATGTCCCTGGGCAGGTGCGCACGTTGGGCAATCATGATGGGCAGCAAAACACACAGTGCGATGACCGTCCGAACGGCGACCATGGTCATGGGCGGCATCGTTTCCACGGCCACCTTAATGGCAGCGAAAGAGGACCCCCATACGAGCGCTAGAGTGATAAGCCAAAATACATCCCGGAATGGGACACCATTCATGACCTAAACACCGTAGTAGTCGCGATACCACCCGATCAGTTTCGGCAAACCCACGTCAATGGGCGTCGACGGCACGAACCCAAAGTCCCGCGTCGTCGCTTCGATATCGGCGTAAGTTGCTTGAACGTCGCCGGGCTGCATGGGCAAGAACTCGATTTCCGCTTTAATCCCAATGGTCTCTTCGATGATCGAAATAAAACGCATCAGAGGTTCAGAATTGTTGTTGCCGATGTTGTAGATCCGGTGAGATGGCATGTCGTCCGTTGCCCCGGGCGGCCGGTCTAGACAGGCAACGACACCCGCGACAATGTCATCCACATATGTGAAGTCGCGCTGCATGTCGCCGTTGTTAAAAACGGGAATGGCCTCGCCAGCAAGAATCTTCTTGAGGAAAATGAACGCGGCCATGTCTGGGCGTCCCCACGGACCATAGACCGTAAAGAATCGCAAACCCGTCAAAGGCAGGCCCCACATGCGGGCATAGGATTCGCTCATCACCTCCATGGTCTTCTTGGTGGCGCCATAAAGGGACACGGGGTTATCTGTTCGGTCATCGACGGAGAACGGCAGGCTCGTGTTGGCGCCATAGACCGACGACGACGACGCATAGACAAAGTGCTTCAAGGCAGGCAACCGTCGCGCCGCCTCCAGGAGAACCAAGTGCGCTTCCACATTCGCCTGCGTGTAGGCGTACGGGTTCACCAAAGAGTAGCGGACCCCCGCCTGCGCCGCCAAATGGACAATCCCGGTCAGGTCCTGATATTCGGCAGCCAGCGCCTCGATCTTGACCCGGTCCGATACATCCAATTTGTGAAAGACGAAGCCATCACGGTCCTTCAGGCGAGCCAGACGTTCGTCCTTCAATGCCGGATCGTAATAGTCGTTCAGATTGTCGACCCCAACGACCCGCTGGCCTTGATCCAACAAAGTTTCGGCGAGGTGGAATCCTATAAATCCAGCAACTCCGGTAATCAGGACGGACATGGAGCCCCCTTCTTTCAAAGCGGTTCTCCTATAACCTGTTCATTGGCAGAAAGCACCTGCTAGTTTCATACCGTAAAGCAAAATTTTCGGAGATCGCCCCCAAAACTAATCATCCGACCAGAAACTTTCTTTCATTCCCTGGCCATGGGGCGGGGGATGCCATTAAAAAAGAGAGCGGCAGGCCGCATGAAGCTTGCGAATTTCAAGGAATGACACGCGGCCTGATTGTCCCGCTCACTCCCGCATACTACATTTTATGTAGGAGGGCACATGACACTGCTTAAGGTTTCGCTGGACGATAAGTTTACGAAGGAAGATGGCCGCATCTATCTGAACGGCACCCAGGCGCTCGTTCGCCTGACGCTGATGCAGCACAGCCGTGACGTCGCCGCCGGCCTGAATACGGCGGGATACGTCTCCGGCTACCGAGGATCGCCGCTTGGCGGCATGGACAAGGAGTTCGGCGCCGCCGCCAGACACTTAAACGCGCACCATGTAAAATTTCATCCAGGCGTGAATGAGGACTTGGCCGCCACGGCCATCTGGGGCTCGCAACAGGCCAACCTTGATCAAGACCTTGCCAAGTACGATGGCGTCTACGGTATGTGGTACGGGAAGGGCCCAGGCGTAGATCGCTCGGGCGACGTGTTTCGGCATGCCAACATGGCGGGAACGTCCCCCAACGGCGGCGTGCTGGTATTGGCCGGGGACGATCCGTCGTGCAAATCCTCAACGGTACCGAGTCAGTCGGAACACGCGCTGAT
>CAZNWX010000144.1:0-1902 GCA_964576415.1 uncultured Magnetovibrio sp.
ACAAATTGAAGACCTGACCGCGCGGCCCGTTGACAAGAGCACCCCCCGTCAACATACTTCGCCGCTTTCCCGGCGGCCACGGTAACCCTGCCGGCACAAAGGAGGATGAAATCGTGATGCCCGCCGTTATGCCGACCTACGCCAGATACGACGTCACCCTTGAAAGGGGCGAAGGCGTTTATGCTTTTGGTTCGGACGGGCAACGATATCTGGATTTCGGCGCCGGCATTGCCGTAGCGTCGCTGGGCCATTGCCATCCGCATCTGGTCGAGGCCTTGAAAACTCAGGCCGAAACCCTTTGGCATGTCTCCAATCTCTACAATATTCCGGGCCAGGAGCGCCTGGCCGAGCGCCTGGCCGCCAATACGTTCGCCGATGCCGTATTCTTCAACAACTCGGGTAATGAGGCGGTGGAGCTTGGCTTCAAGATGATGCGCAAGTTTCAATCCGAGAACGGCTTTCGGATAATTGCCAGTGACGGCGCCTCCGACGGCCGTTCTCGTGCCGGACTCGCAGCCGGGAAGCAGGAGAAGCATACGGCCGGTTTCGGCCCACTGACCGACGGGTTCGATCAGGTGGCCTTCGGTAACCTCAACGAGATGAAGGCCGCCATAACTCGGGAAACCGCCGGTATCGTCATTGAACCCATCCAGGGGGAGGGCGGCATCCGCCCCTTGGATGACGACTATCTCAGAGGACTTCGGGCCATCTGTGACGAATATGGCCTGTTGTTGCAGTTCGACGAAGTGCAAACGGGTATTGGCCGCACCGGGAAGTTCTACGCCTACCAATGGTCGGGCGTTGCCCCGGACATCCTCTCGTCCGCCAAGGGCTTAGGGGGTGGCTTCCCGGTCGGCGCGACAATGGCCACCGAACAGGTCGCTGCCACTATGGGCGCCGGCAGCCACGGTTCCACCTTCGGCGGCAATCCCCTGGCCATGGCCTGTGCCAACGCTGTCCTTGATGTGGTCTTGGGAGATGGATTCCTCGACAACGTGAACGCCATGTCGAAGCTTCTGCACAAGGGTCTCGACGACCTTGTCGCCAAATTCCCAAACCACTTGGCGGGCGTGCGCGGCAAAGGATTGCTGCTCGGATTGCAGTTCCAAGGGAACGGCAGTGAGGCCGGCGCCATGGTCGTCAAGGTGAACGCCCTCGGTTTGCTGAGCGTACCCGCCGGCGACAATGTGATGCGGATGATCCCGCCCCTCGTCATCGAAAGCGCTCACGTGGATGAAGCCTTGGGCATTCTCGACGAAGCCCTGGCGGAAATGGCTGCCGAAGCAGGTTGAGATGAGCGAGCTTCGGCACTTTTTAGATATTGACCAATTCGACGCCGGGACGCTTCGGGATATTCTAGATCGCGGTCTCTCCTTGAAGAAATCCTGGAGGGACGGAGGACGGGAACGCCCGTTCGACGGGCGTACCCTGGTCATGATCTTCGAGAAACCCTCGACCCGAACCCGGGTGTCTTTCCAGGTCGGCATGCAACAGTTGGGCGGCATGGTAGTGGTCATGAGCGAGCATGAATCGCAACTCGGCCGTGGCGAGACACTGGCCGACACGGCTCAGGTTTTGTCTCGCTACGCGGATGCGATCATGATCCGTACGAACAATCCACAAAAACTACAGGACTTGGCCACCTACGCGACAGTGCCGGTGATCAACGGCCTGACGGATAATTCTCATCCGTGTCAAATTATGGCCGACATCATAACCTTCGAGGAGCGCCGCGGATCCATCGCCGACCGCGTCGTCACATGGTCCGGTGACGGCAACAACGTTGCGCAGAGCTGGATTCATGCTGCAGTGAAACTCGGGTTCACCTTGAACCTTGCATGTCCGGACTCGCTTCAGCCGTCGCAAGACATTGTGGATTGGGCTGTGGCCGAAGGTGGCGAC
>CAZNWX010000144.1:1912-5939 GCA_964576415.1 uncultured Magnetovibrio sp.
CACGGACAATCCTGAAGAGGGTGTGTCCGAAGCGGATCTGGTGGTGACGGACACCTGGGTCTCTATGGGAGACAAGGACGCGGACATGCGTCGCCGACTCTTGCTGCCGTTTCAAGTCAATGCTGATCTCATGGCCCGTGCCAACCCGGATGCGCTGTTCATGCATTGCCTCCCGGCACACCGCGGCGAAGAGGTCACCGACGACGTTATGGATGGCCCCCAATCTGTGGTCTGGGATGAAGCCGAAAATCGCCTGCATGCCCAAAAAGGTATCTTGTCATGGTGTCTGGAGTAACCGGCCCGGGCGCCGAGGTTTTTGGAAGTCATGAATTCACCGACGACAACGTTCGCGGTCTCGAAACCGCAGCCGCGTCCGCCTAGCGTGCAGCCGAACGCGAGACCTCGGATAGATGGCTCCTGCGGTCGAGTTCAGCGCCGGCTTGGCGAGTTAATCGTCTTGGCGTACATCGATGATCCATCCTAGTTGCTGGAGGCCCGCATCCCCGATGCCAGAACCTACTACGCCGAGGAGGGGGAAGCCGCCTCGGTTCCATCTGAACCGTGGATTCCACCTCGCGCATATCGACAGCATCTTAGCCGGGCGCGGCTATCAAATTTAAGCCCCCATCGACGTCCAGATCGCAAGGGTCGATGACCTGATGCCGGCTAACGCGACTTCAAACGTTACAATCCGGGATCAGGTTGATGATGAATGGATGGCGTTCTACCGCAGCGGTTTCCATCGCGATGTCTCCAGCGTCCTGGATCAGATTGGCGGGAAGACCGCGTTCCCGGCCTATGGCGATGGCAAACAAGTGCGGGGCGTTGGACTTGGGGTCTTGGAAGGCGCATGGCTTTACATTTTTGGCATGCAGACCAGAGCGGCGTCCCGGCGACCCTGGGCAGGCAAGGCCATCGTGGCGAGTCTTGCCGCATGGGCCCTTGCGGAAAACGCCAGAGGTGTCTATTTCCAAAGGGAAGAAGACAATCCAGATGTCCGTCAGGTCTATCCGTCGCTGGAATTCCAGACGGTCTATGCCTTTCGCTACCGGACCTTGTTTCGCGATGACTGACCGTCAACTTGATTTCGGCGACTTCATCCTCCCCTTCCAAGTCGAAGACCTCGGCGTTCGGGGAAGATTGGTGCGCCTGGAGAAAACCGTTCAAGATCTGACCGGCGACGGACGCTATCCCAATGACGTGGCGGTTCTTTTGGCGACCACGACGGCCCTGTCCGCAACGCTTGCCAGTGGCTTAAAGTACGAGGGTATCTTCACGCTCCAAGCACAAGGTAATGGTCCGGTCAGTTTATTATTAGCCGATATGACCAGCGATGGCGACATGCGGGGCTATGCCAAGTACGATGCCGATGCCCTCCTCGGTCCCGACGACGCGCGCGCCATGGTGCCGCGACTTCTAGGCGCTGGCCACTTGGCGTTCACGGTCGATCAGGGGCCAGATACGGACCGCTATCAAGGCATCACTGAACTTAGCGGTGGCACCCTTGCCGATTGCGCACAGACCTACTTCCGGGATTCCGAACAGTTGGAGACGGTCGTAGTGCTGGATGCACAAACCGGCGATAAGGGCTTTTTACGCGCCGGAGCGTTCATGGTCCAAAAGATGCCCGATCAACCTGTCGATCCCAAAATCTGGGACGATCCACATGAACCGTGGCAGGAAGCCACGATCCTGGCCGCCTCCCTGAAGGCGTCCGAACTCCTTGATCCGGCCCTACCCGCCGGCGATCTGCTGTTTCGCCTGTTCCACGAGCGCGGTGTTCGTGTGTTTGAGCACAAGCCAGTCCGGCACGCATGCCGATGCAGCCGGGAGCGAGTTAAAAACACACTGGCTTCGTTCCCAAAAGTGGAAATCAATGCCATAAAAGAAGACGACGTGATTAGCGTCACGTGCGAATTCTGCGGCCTCGACTATATATTTAACGAAACGGACTTGCGGACCCTACACTCCTGATTGACGCATGGTGCTGCAGGCATGACCCGAAGGAAGAAGATGACCGTGCACAAAGCTTTTCGTCATACCGTGTCCACAGGGCTTGTCATCGGCCTGCTGGGCGCATGCGCTTCACCGGCACCGACCCAGCGCTTGCCGGAAATCACCTCCAGGTCTACAAAGTAGATGTGGCCAAGATTGAGATTGAGAACCGCTACACCGCGCCGCTCAAAGCGCCGCACATTGTGCACCTAATGCCAACGGCACCGGACAAGGCCCTCGAGCAATGGGTAAAGGACCGTTTTCAAGCTGTTGGCCAAACCGGCAGTCTTAGGCTGATCATTGAGGACGCGCGGGCGACTAAAACAGCACTTACCCTCGACAAAAGCCTCAAAGGACGCCTGACGAAACAGCAGTCCAAACGTTATGACATGGCCGTACTGGCGACACTGCATATGCGCGACGAGACAGGTAAAACTATCGGTACCGCCGGCGCGCACGCCGAACGTTCCATCACGGCGCGCGAAGACATCAGTCTAAACGATCGTGAGAAGCTCTGGTTCGACACGGTCAATCTGCTAATGACCGATTTCAACAAGGCCATGGAAGCAAACGTCCAATCCTATCTTTCCCGCTGGCTCCGTTAGCCGGTTCGTTCTGGAAAGCCGCATTACGCATATAAAAACGGGGGTGCCCGTTAGCACCCCCGAATTCGTTGGTTACGTTCGCTCTCTGATTAGCGAAGGAAGGTAATAGTCACGCGACGGTTCTTGCCTTCGTTCTTGTTATCACCACTGTCTAAGACCGGCGCGATTTCACCGTAGCGGGACCACTTAAGCTTTTTCCGCGGCACACCCAATTCCATGAGATTCCTGCTCACTTCGGCGGCGCGATAACGGGACAGACGCATGTTATATTTTTTGCTGCCCGCCGAGTCAGCATGGCCGGCAACAATGATCTTGCCCGGCTTACGCAGACGGTAGTCGGCATAGGCTTGCTTGATTTTAGTCATTTCGCCGCCCGTGATGTCGGCGCTGTCGGAACCAAAGTAGACGACAAACGGCGCGGGCATGGGAGCCGGCGGCGCCACCTTCTTCTTCTTCGCTATCTTCTTCTTACGGACCTTCGTGTCAAACAGAGCCGCTTGGAAAGCCTGACGACAAGTGCGGATGTGTTCGACCTGATCGCCTTCTTCCTGTTCCTGAATCCAGCAGTCGAACATAGCCTGAGCGCGCGCCGCAGGACCCGGGGTTAGATCGCCGGCACCATTCCAGAGCTTGTTAACCAGAGCCGTCCGGGCCTTCGCCAGTTGACCTGAGGCGTGAGCAGGGATTTTCCGCTCATTAAGTTGCTGCGGCAGAACATCCAAACCAAGTCCGGCATCTCTCGCCTTTTTGATGAAGTATTTAGTGTCGTCCGTGTCGTCTTCTTCTTGCTCAGCTTTGGCTAAAGAGACGTATTCCTTGTGCAAAGCCGATTTAAATGCGTCACGGGTTGTTTGCATTCCTGCAACGGAACCCGTGTCGATGTTGCTTGCACACCCGGAAACCAGCGCAGCCGCCAAACCGGCCAGGACTATAAATTTCAATTGTTTCATTACAGGCATCCCCTTGATGTTATCCAACCGTTTAATCAACCGGCTAGGTCAGACCGATCAACAACTTGGTTGCAAATGAACGGCCTTCTATCGCCCTACCGAAAGAACCTGATGCGCCGGATCCTGCATTTGGCAATTACCCAACACACATATTCAACCCATATTATATATTCGATGTAAGTTTAAACCGTATACGACGGACGATGCAAATATCCATTCAAGGCGAACTTCTGCGCCGTTTCAGGATCATACAAATATTGATGCATACCATTTTAACCGCGCCAAAAGCTTCGGGTGAACAGGACAATGACGGTAAACAGTTCAAGTCGGCCGAGAAGCATGCCGCCGCTCAGCAGCCATTTCGCCGTATCCGGAAGGCTTGCGAAGTTCCCAGCCGGCCCGACGATCGGGCCCAGGCCGGGACCCACGTTAGCAATGGCCGCAGCGGCGCTGGAAAATGCGGTCAGGAAATCCAAT
>CAZNWX010000145.1:0-5333 GCA_964576415.1 uncultured Magnetovibrio sp.
TCATTTTGTGCGAAATCCACAGTGGTTTGACGTGGTTGTTGGCTCGAACTTGTTCGGGGATATCTTGTCTGACTTAGGGCCAGCGGTGACCGGCACAATCGGCATTGCGCCTGGCGCCAACATCAATCCGGAACGTGAGTTCCCGTCTATGTTTGAGCCGGTACACGGTTCGGCGCCCGATATCGCTGGCCAGGGCATCTGCAACCCCATCGGCGAGATCTGGTCGGCGGCCATGATGCTGGAGCACCTGGGCCACAAGGAAGCGGCGGATGACATCGTTACCGCCATCGAAACCGTGATCCGCGACTCAAACGTCAAAACTCCCGACATGGGCGGAAAAGCCAATACGCGAGAACTGGGCCAGGCCGTGGTCGACACCCTATAAGAGGGGCCATGAACATTCCCGTTTACCAGATCGATGCCTTCAGGGATAAGCCTCTCGGCGGCAATCTGGCCACCGTTTGTCCACTTGCGATTGGCTGAAAGACAACTTCAATGTCGGAAAGAACTGCAAGAAGTAGCCGTAAAGCACCGAGGCCTTTTTAGCGCTACAAATTGTGCCCATAGCCGTAGAAATCACTATACTTAGTGGGTTGGACGCCGTATTCTCAAAGGAATCGTCGTTAAATGAGTGGTGTCCAAAAGTTGCCAAAGGAGGGGGCTGAGGTGGCTCGGGGTTGGAAAAAAGCGTTTGTTGTGGTGTTGGTGGTGGCCGGCCTGAGTGGATGCGGCATCCTTCAAGGTCAATTCCTGGATGACAGCTTCTGGGCGGGATCACCGTTCCGTAATAATCAAGAAGCAGAATTGGGGATCGCTGAACTGGCGAAAGGCAACTACATTACGTCCGAGGCTCACTTCAAAAGAGCTCTGAAACGAAATCCCCGCGACGTGGACGCGTTGATCGGCGCGGGGATCCTCTATCAGAACACGGGTCAGTTGACGAAAGCGCGGCAGATGTATGAGGCCGTGTTGGCGCTGCGCCCAGAAGAATCGCACCAGTTCGTGGTCTGGAGTGACATTTCAACGCGGCCGGCGTCCCAGATCGCCAGCGTCAATCTGTCGTTACTAGAGAGTGGCGGCGTGTCGGCGTCGCCAACCGCCGCCGCTCCGACCCCCACCCCCGCAGTACGCGGCGCGCCATCCGGATCGGCACTTCTGGGACGTACGGCCCCGTCACGCGACGGCGATGCCGTTATGAAGCCCATGATGAAGGATCCGGACATCGGTTTTTCGGGCAAGGATCTCAATATCATGTCGCGTTACACGACCCTGAAGGTTTTGCGGGACCAAGGCCTAATCACGCCCGACGAATTCAATGCGCGCCGCCAGACCAATGTCGGCGCCCTGTTGCCCCTGACGTCTCCGCCGCCGGCGGCCGGCCTTGACCGGTCCGTGCCAACCACAGAGCAGATTGCCGGGCGACTCCGGGCCATCGGCCGTGCGCTGGAGATGCGAGCCATCTCCGTGGCCCAACATTCGGCTGAACGGACCATGATCCTGGATGCGCTCATGCCCTCCGCACCGGTAGTTGTCGCCAATCCTGCAATCCCGCCAAAAGGATTGATGGAGGCCGCCGATTCTGTTCGCCGGCTGGAGAAGCTCCGCGACGAAGGGTTCATCAGTTCCGACGAGTACGCCCGGGAGCGCCAGGCAATCGAGTTAGCTATGCGCCCGACGCAGCCGACGCCGAAGGCCGCCGGGCCCAAGCCGGAAATGCCGAGAAATGACAAGATGGTGAAGCCGGATACCAAGGCGGGCCCGCAACTCGCCGTGCACCTGGCGTCCTACAAGTCGGCCAAGCAGGCAGAGCGCGGCTGGGCGCAGATTCGCCGGGCACACCGATCCGTACTCGGCAAGCTAAAGCATTCCGTGAGCCGGGTTTCCCTGGGCCGCAAGGGCACCTACTACCGTCTTAAGGCTGGTCCCTTTAAGGACGCAAGCGCCGCCAAGTCCGCCTGTCGTCAGCTGAAGCGTCGGCGCCAATTCTGCGAACCGAGTATGATGGAGGCCGGCTGAAGCCGGACCGGGTCGACATCGAACTCAAGGACATCTATCCCCTCGCGCATACGTAGCCATTAGGGGCGTCGTTGTCGCGGGTAGGGACTTTCGCAACCGCCCCTATAAGCAGGCCCTCGGCTACGACAGCACGGCAAGACCGTCGAGAAGTGCAGAAGAACCAAGTGGTTGAAATTAAGAAATTATGTCAACTGTTCCTGCCGCTTGATAGCACGGCGGGAAACTGCACCTATGTGATAGGCGTGTTCGAATTCCGACACTCGCTGGCGTCCACGGGGATCTTGCTAACCTAGGTCCCGTCAGCAAGTTGCACTACGCCGGCCTCGGCCAAGCCGTCCACATCCCCTGAACCGTAGCCAAGGATATCTTCGAGTACCTTGCGCGTGTGCTGACCTAGGTCCGGGGCTGGATTGGTGGCGATTTCCGGGGCCGCGCCGAGATAGGGGCCCGTGCGGGCGAACTTCAGCGTGCCTACGTCGGGGTCCTCGATATCCACCAGGATGCCGCGGGCCTGGACCTGCGGGTCCTTAAAGATGTCTTCCGTGTCATAGACCGGTCCACACGGCACGCCCGCGTTGTTTAGCTCGTCCACTGCCGCGTCCCGGGTCTGGGACTTGAACCAGGCTTCGAGCTTTGGTTGCAGGAAGTCGATGTTCTGACAGCGCGCCGCGCCATCCTTGGCCCGCTCGTCGTCCTTCAACTCCGGTTGACCGATGGTTTCTGCCATGCGGCCCCAGATGATGTTGTCGGGCACATTCACGGCCAGCCACCCGTCGGAACACTCATAGGCGTCGCGCGGCCAGACGTTCTTTGGCATGCCCCGCGTGTTTACCTGTCCAGCCACAGAATAGAGGGATATTTGCGCTTCGTTTAACGCGATCATGTTGTCGAGCATGGACGAATCGACCAATTGCCCCAGTCCCGTGCGCTCGCGCATGAACAGGGCCTGCATGATCCCATAGGCGGCGATCTGGCCGGAGTAGATATCGGCCATCCCATAGATGGTCCAGCTAGGCGGTTTGTCGGCAAAGCCCACCATGTGCATGATCCCACCCATGGCCTCGGCGACGATGTCGAAAGCGGGCCGGTTGGCGTAGGGTCCCCGGTAGTCCTCCAGTTGGCCAAAGCCCGAGATCACCGACCAGATGAGGCCTTTGTTGGTCTTGCGCATGTCCTCGAAGCCGAGGCCCTGTTTGGCCATGGAACCGGGCCGCAGGTTTTCGACCACCACGTCGGCGGAGGCGGCGAGCTTGCGAAAGACCTCCTGGCCCTCCGGTGCGCGGAGGTTCAACGCCAAGCTTTTCTTGTTGCGGTTATAGCCCATGAACCCCGCACCCTTTTTCTTACCGTTGCCTTCGGCGAAGGGCGGCATGACGCGGCGTGGGTCGCCCGAACCCGGGCGTTCGATTTTGATCACCTCGGCGCCGGCATCGGCCAGCAACATGGTGCAGTAGGGGCCGGCCATGTATTGCTCGAGGCCGATGACCCGGATCCCTTCTAGGGGCCGGGTGATGTTTCCCGTGCTCATTAACTTAGTCTCCGATCCACTCGACCAGGGTCGAAACCCCCATGCCCACGCCGACACATAGCGTGCATAGACCATAGAAGGGTTTCGACTTGTCGCGGTCCGGCGCGCGGCGTTCCATCTCGTGCATGAGGGTCACCATGATCCGCGCCCCGGACGCGCCTGTCGGATGACCCAACGCAATAGCGCCGCCGTTGACGTTGGTATTGGCGTGATCCATACCCAGGCGCTTCATGCAGCCGATGATCTGCGCCGCGAAGGCCTCGTTTAGCTCGATCAGGTCGATGTCCTCGATCTTCAGGCGCTGGCGGGCGAGCAGTTTCTCGGTCGCTGGCACAGGGCCGTAGCCCATGACGCCCGGATCCACTCCGGCTACGTTTGACGCGATCCAGCGGAGCTTCGGCTTCAGGCCCAGCTCTTCGGCCTTTTCCTTGCTCATCATCAGCACTGCTGCGGCGCCGTCGTTGACGCCAGACGAGTTGCCCGCCGTCACCGTGCCGTTCTTCGTGAAGGCCGGGCGCAGGCGGGCCATGTCGTCAGCGTCAGTGGTAAGCACGTAGTTGTCGCCGTCCTTCTTGTAGCGCGGGTGCTCATCTGTATCGACGACGATCGGGTCGCCCTTCCGCTGCGGCACGGAAATGGGCACGATCTCATCAGCGAACTTGCCAGTGTTGATAGCGTTGACGGCCCGGCGGTGGCTTTCCACCGCAAAGGCGTCTTGTTCTTCGCGGCTGATCTGCATTTCCTGGGCGATGTTATCCGCTGTCTCGCCCAATGAGATGATTGGATACATGGCGTCCATCTTCGGGTTGTTGAACCGCCAGCCCACGGTGGTGTCCCACATCTTCGGGTTGCCCATAGCCGGCGTGCGTTCGGGCTTTGCCATGGCCCACGGCGCGCGGCTCATGCTTTCCACGCCTGAGCCGATGAATACATCGCCTTCATCGGCGATGATAGCCTTAGCGGCCTGGTTCACGGCTTCCAGGGCCGAGGCGCAGTTTCGGTTTACAGTTACGCCCGAAACCTCAATGGGGAAGCCAGCCAGCAAAGTCGACATGCGGGCCACGTCGCGGTTGTCCTCGCCACCCTGGTTGCCACAACCGGCGTAGACATCATCCAATAGCGCCGGGTCGACGCCTGTGCGTTCTATGAGCCCTTTGTAAACCTCTGCCAACAAATCATCGGGGCGGACCTTAGACAGGCCGCCCCCAAACTTACCGATAGGGCTGCGGACACCGTCTACGATTACGACTTCTCTCATGCTCTCTCTCCGGGGCTTTCACATGCACACTAAGGGTCTCAGATGGTCCGAGACGTGTGCGGATATCTATTGCCGGGACACTGGTGACGGCAGGTTGCCACCCAGGAAATTACCTGACGGCGTGCCTCTCGGCGAAACGGTGATGGTAATTTCCGATCCCAGCAGCGTCGCAGCCTGAATGGCGATGATCAGCCCACGGTCGTTCTGGTCATAGGTCAGGATCGAGGTTGACGCGCGTACGGATGTGACTTCCTGCCAGCCTTGGCCGGGCATCATGGCTCGGAAGAAATCGAAGGCGCGGTTCGATGATGTCGTGGACGTCAATGTCAACTGCCCAAACCAGGGTTTCGAGCCGAAGATCAGGGTTTTGTCTACATTGATCTTCGACCCTGGCGGCACCGGTACGTCGGGAAATTGTACGAAGGCCGTCGGCGTCTTTGAAGACACCTGTGTCGCGCCACTCTTGGTTGGGATTACGGTCGTCTGGGCGCAGCCGCCAATTATTACCGCCACGGCCAGCAGGCTGGCCGC
>CAZNWX010000145.1:5343-5935 GCA_964576415.1 uncultured Magnetovibrio sp.
TTCTTCATCGTTTGGCCTCTCGACACGATCGTCACCTCTAACGGTCCACGCTCTTTGAAGAAAGCATACTATCCTATAGCACTCTGGCCTCTCTGGGCCAACCCGAAGCGGCATGGTGCCCGTGTCGTTAGCCCACGCGCTGCGGGGGAATTTGTTGGTTGGCGCGGATTATGAAATGTAAGCCAGTTGGTATTACGGTTTCTCATAGATCGAACCGGTTATCTGGATGTTTCAAACATCTCAGCGAATTCCTGGTGCCCAATAAGATCAACCGCTTGGCAGAAATCTTCGTAGCCCATTGTCGCCTGGGAGAATTCGGGTCTTCCCGCTGACTTAAGCGCGGCCAACGCTTCAGCGCCAGCGTGGGCCTGAGCGAACAGGGCGGTGACGGCGTATAGCACGATATCGAACCCCATGTCCTGCAGGTCTTCCCGCGTCAGCGTCGCCGCGTCTGTCCCATCAACAAGGCTGACCACCTTCGGGCCGGTCACCTGGGTCGCGATGGCCTCTACCTCGGCGCAGGTTTTTACCCCGTCCACGAAAGTCAAGTCGATACCCGCGTCCTGGTAACGCTTGGCGCGATCAGCGGCCG
>CAZNWX010000146.1:0-1561 GCA_964576415.1 uncultured Magnetovibrio sp.
GCCGATTGGCTGGTGGACCGCCAGATCTTAGACGTCAGAGGCGACTGGGTCGAGAATGCACCAAACCTTCGCCCCGGCGGTTGGGCCTTCCAGTACTGGAACGATCATTATCCGGATGTAGATGATACGGCCGTCGTCGTCATGGCACTGCATCGTACTGATCCGCAGAAATATCGCAAGGCCATCGAACGCGGCGTTGAATGGATTATCGGCATGCAGAGTGCCAACGGCGGCTGGGGCGCTTTTGATGTGGACAACGACCACGACATCCTCCAACACATTCCCTTCGCCGATCATGGCGCCTTGTTGGACCCGCCGACGGCAGACGTGAGCGCGCGGTGCCTCGGCATGCTGGCGCAATGCGGTTACGGCCGCGAGTACTCGGTGGTTCGCCGGGCCATCGACTATCTGAAACGGGAACAGGAAGAAGATGGGTCCTGGTTTGGCCGTTGGGGCAACAACTATGTTTACGGAACATGGTCCGTGTTGTGTGCGTTCAACGCCATCGGCGAAGACATGCAGGCCCCCTATATCCGTAGAGCCGTCGATTGGCTGAAGAGTCTTCAGCAGCCAGACGGCGGCTGGGGTGAGGACTGCGCCAGCTATTGGCAGCACCGTCGTGATGAAGTGAAGACGTCGACGCCGTCACAAACGTCCTGGGCTGTCTTAGCCCTCATGGCGGCGGGTGAGATCGACAGTGTTGCAGTAAAAAGCGGTATTGAGTTCCTTCTGAAGGCCCCCCGTGAGGCTGGCAAGTGGCAGGAAAAATATTTCAATGCCGTTGGCTTCCCTCGCGTCTTCTATCTCCGTTATCACGGTTACAGCGCGTTTTTCCCACTTTGGACTTTGGCGCGCTATCGGAACCTGCAAAAAAGCAATTCCAAGTACCCTGCGCACGGGATCTAAGGCATGAAGATCGGCGTGGTCAGCGGCCTGCCTCGCGAATCCGCTTGCTTCGATGCGATTCCTCGCGCGCAGCGAAATTTTGAAACGTTCGCGGGCATCGGTCCGGAGCGAGCTGCAAACGGTGCGGAAGCCTTAATTGGCGCCGGGGCGCGCGGCCTATTGAGCTTTGGGGTGGCTGGCGGTTTGGCGATGACCGCACCGGCGGGCGCCGTTGTCTTGGCGGAGGCTGTTGTTGATGGGGATCGGCGCTATCCAACCGACGCGACATGGCGGGATCAGATATGTGCATCGATTTCAGGTGCCTGTGAGGTCATTTTGGGCACGTTGGCCGGTACAGACCGAATGATTTCGACTCCCGACGGCAAGCAGGGGCTCCATCGGCATTCAGCAGCTGTCGCCTGTGACATGGAAAGTCATGCCGTCGCCCGGGTAGCAGCGCGCCATGGCATTCCGTTCGTCGTCATTCGGGCCATTTCAGACCCTTATGACCGATTTGTACCTTCGTGGATGCTTCAATGTCTGACGCCGAAGGGCGACGTGCGCATGGGGGTTCTGCTATGGCAGGCCGCCCGGCGGCCCAGGTCGTGGGCAAACCTGGCTGGCCTGAACCGGGATTCGAAAAGCGCTTTCGCAAGCCTACGCGGCGTTGCTCTCC
>CAZNWX010000146.1:1619-5921 GCA_964576415.1 uncultured Magnetovibrio sp.
GGGACCCGGGCTCCGCTTTTAGGTACGCCTCTTCTTCTTCGCGTTTCTGGGTCATGGTGTTAACCAGACCCTCGAAAATGAACTCCGCGGGTCGCTGATTATTCAGTGGAATTTCGGGAGCCATGTCACCATCCGTCTTGACGCCGCGCAGGAAGACGCCGAGTGCTTTCAAGGGATGGGCAACCGTGTCGGACACAGCGGTTGCCTCGTACCCACAATGGACCATGCAATCGGCGCACTTTTCATAGTTTCCCGTGCCGTAATCGTCCCAGTTAGTGTCTTCCATCAGGGATTTGAAGCTATCTGCGTAACCTTCGCCCAGGAGGTAACACGGCCGTTGCCACCCAAAGATGTTGCGCGCTGGATTTCCCCAGGGCGTGCACTTGTAGCTTTGATTGCCCGCCAGGAAATCTAGGAACAGCGTCGACTGGCTAAAACGCCAGTTTTTCGCGTCCGGTTTGGCAAAAATATCCCGGAATAACTGCTTGGTCTTGCGACGGCTTAGGAAATGTTCCTGATTGGGTGCGCGCTCGTAGGCATAACCCGGTGAGATGGTGACACCCTCGACTTGCAGATCGTTTGTGCAGAAGTCAAAGAACTCGGCAGCTTCATCCGCATCCAACTGGTCGAACAGCGTGCATGCCACGTTGACCCGGAACCCCATATCCTTGGCCTTGCGGATGGCCCGGACGGCGATATCGAAGGTGCCGGCCTGGTCCACCGCACGATCATGGTGCTCCTTCAGGCCGTCAAGATGGACGGAAAAGGTCAGGTACGGTGACGGCGTGAACTTTTCAACGCGCTTCTCTAGGAGCAGGCCGTTGGTGCAAAGATAGACGAATTTTTTGCGCGCGATGATCCCTTCGACGATCGGAACGATATCTTTATGGATAAGCGGTTCGCCACCGGGGATGGAAACGACTGGTGCGCCGCATTCATCAACGGCTTCAAGACATTCCTCGACGCTCAACCGCTTATTCAGAACATTGTCCTCATAATCAATCTTACCGCAGCCAGGGCAGGCCAAATTGCAGCGGAACAATGGTTCCAACATCAGGACCAGCGGGTATTTATCGATTCCGAGCAGTTTCTGCTTAAGGATATAGGTGCCTACGCGCCACTGCTGAATGGGGGGGACGGCCATGGCGGTGCTCCCTATGTGACGGTGGGCGAGGTTGGTGAATCTAACAGCTCGCGTGGCAATTTGAAGGTGATGTTTTCCTCGACCTCCGAAAGTGCATTCACGTTGACCTCGCCAAAATCGCCAAGACGCGCGATGACGCCTTGGACCAGTTCCTCAGGCGCGGAGGCGCCGGCCGTAATGCCGACGGTTTCGACTCCGTCAAGCCAAACGGGCTTCATGTCATCGGCGGAGGCGATCAGGTGGCTTTCAATGCCCATGTCGGCGCCCAAATCGCGCAGGCGGTTGGAGTTGGAGCTGTAGTGCGCGCCGACAACTAACAGCAATTCAACCTTCGGTGCCAATTCCCGAACGGCGTCCTGGCGGTTCTGGGTGGCGTAGCAGATATCTTTCACGTCGGGCCCGACGATATTGGGAAACCGCTCTCGGAGCGCCGTGATGACATCTCGCGTATCGTCCACGCTCAACGTGGTCTGGGTCACATATGCCAGTTGACCTGGATCATCGACGCGGAGCTTCGCCACTTCATTGGGATGGGTAACCAAAAGGACACCGCCGGGAATTTGGCCCTGGGTGCCCTCGACCTCGGGATGGCCCGCGTGGCCAATCAGAATGACCTGGCGGCCTTTGTCCACATGGTTCTGTCCTTCCTTGTGGACCTTGGAGACGAGGGGGCATGTTGCGTCGATGATTTCCAGTCCCCTGTAGGCGGCGGCGTCAACGACAGTCGCGGAGACGCCGTGGGCACTGAAGATCGCATGCGCGCCTTCGGGGATGTCATCCACTTCATCCACAAAGATCGCGCCCTTCTCGCGAAGCGATTCGACGACATGCTTATTGTGGACGATTTCGTGGCGGACATAGACGGGCGGTCCATAGAGGTCTAGCGCGCGCTCCACGATCTCGATCGCGCGTTCCACACCGGCGCAGAACCCCCGGGGGCTCGCCAACAACACGTTCAACTGCTTGCCCATGAATTTCTCCGCTTCAAGTTGACGTCGGGGCGGCAATGTTTCGACCTCAATGGCGGAAATCATGCTCACCGTTGAAAATAGGCATGAAACCGTTAAAGGTGAATCCCAATTTGCTGATTTCTAAAATAATTTATCGAGAAAGGCCAGTTTGGAAGCAACATGTATCTGGTAACCGGCGCAACGGGGTTTGTGGGATCGGCGGTTACGCGTCAATTGTTGGCGCGGGGTGATGCCGTCCGTGTTCTGTCGCGGGCCGAAAGCGACCAAACCAACATTCGCGACCTGGATGTCGAGGTGGTGGAGGGCGATCTGTTAAAGCCAGAAACCCTTCGCGACGCCGTCGAAGGATGTGACGGCGTTTTCCACGTGGCCGCCGACTATCGCTTGTGGGTTCGAAATCCCGAACTCATGTTTCGCGCCAACGTGGATGGGGCTCGGGCCATCGTCGATGCGGCCGTGTCGGCTGGTGTGGAGCGCATTGTCTATACCAGCAGCGTTGCCGTCCTCGGTAACGTGCCTGGCAAGGCCGCGGACGAGGAGACCCCGGTGACCTATGCCGATATGATCGGCCCCTATAAACAGTCCAAGTTCCGAGCGGAAGAGGCGGTGCGGCAGTTGATTGAAGAAAAGGGTGCGCCCGTGGTCATAGTCAACCCGTCGACACCCATCGGCCCGCGTGATGTGAAGCCGACGCCGACGGGCCGGGTGATCGTCGAGGCCGCCAGCGGCAAAATGCCCGCGTATGTGGACACGGGCCTGAACGTCGTTCACGTGGACGACGTGGCGGCAGGTCACCTGCTGGCCTTTGACAATGGTTCCGTCGGTGAGCGCTACATACTGGGGGGCGACGATATGCCGCTCGCGGACATCCTAGCCATCGTGGCGCGTCAAACCAGACGTCGGCCGCCGTCCATCAAGATTCCCCATGGCGCGGTCATGCCCATTGCCTATTTGGCCGAAGCGTGGACCCGAATGATGGGCGAGGATGAGCCGTTCGTGACCGTCGAAGGCGTCCGGATGGCCCGCAAGAAAATGTTCTTCAACTCGGCCAGGGCGGAGCGGGAACTGGGGTATACCCACCGCCCCGCGGATCAGGCGCTAAAT
The DNA here is from genome assembly GCA_964576415.1 of uncultured Magnetovibrio sp. Classification (GTDB taxonomy): domain Bacteria; phylum Pseudomonadota; class Alphaproteobacteria; order Rhodospirillales; family Casp-alpha2; genus UBA3470. The sequence goes on from CAZNWX010000146.1 coordinate 4,839, forward strand.
GACGCGGTGACGTGGTTTCGCGACAACGGCTATCTGCGGTGATGGTCTTGCCCCAACCGGGGGGCTCAACTAAAAATTGGCCCTATAGTTCATGATGGTGAAACGGAGCGACCATGATAGCGCTCATGTTGGCGGCCGGTTTGGCGCGACGCCTGTACGGTGACGAGAACGACAATCTGCCGAAGGCCTTGTTGTCTTTTGAGGGCGAAAGTCTGCTCCAACGTCATATCGAAATTCTCAAGGCTTGCGATGTCGAGGAACTTTTTTTGGTGGTTGGGCACCGGAGTGACGACCTGCTTGCTGAAGCGCAGCGGATCGCACCGGACGGTTTCGTTAAATCCGTTTTCAATCCCCATTACCATGAAGGGCCGATCCTGTCCCTGGCCTGTGGCGGCCCGGCTTTGCGGTCTGGAAGCCCGGTGGTCTTCATGGACGCTGATGTCCTTTATCATCCGGACATTCTTCATCGGCTGGTGCGGTCTTCGCACGATACCTGTTTCGTGTTCGATCGCGAGTTCCAATCCACGGATGACTTCGTCAAAGTTTGTCTGCGTGACGGCCAAGTCGTGGACTTTGGCAAGACCCTGACCCGCGAATATGACATGGTTTGCGAATGGCCCGGTTTCATAAAGATGGCGCCTGACATTGCCGCTAAGGTGGCGGATCATGCTGACCGCATTGTCGCTTCATGTGAAATTGAAGGCGCCTATGAACGCGCCATGTGCGCTGTGCTTCACAGCGAACCCACGGGCACGTTCGGTTACGAGGATATCACCGGTATCCCATGGGTTGAGATTGATTACGAAAGCGATCTGAAAAAGGCGGCCACCCAGGTCATTCCGCGCATTGCCGAGTTTGGATAAGACGGCCTAAACCCGGAACACGTATTCCTTGTCCGCATCGCGGTCGATATCGGGGGGGAAGCACTTATGCTTGTCGGCGTAGTACTCCGCCGTATGGTCGCCGTCCGATGCTCGATTGTAGGTCACGTAATAGATGCGGCGCACGGAATTGCTCATATTAGGCGACGATTGGTGCGGCGTATAACAGTCGAAAAACACCACATCACCTGGTTCGGTTGGC
>CAZNWX010000147.1:0-1188 GCA_964576415.1 uncultured Magnetovibrio sp.
TCTTCGATCCACATGGCCGGCAGGCCGAATGTGGGTTCCTCCGTTTTCTCGCCGGGAAGCGAGATGTCCTCGCCACGGGGATCCATGACCAACATCATGTTGGGCCGCAGATCGCCGTTCCCGGCTTCGATCTCCTTGACACGAATGACATAGCCGTTGGCCGGCAACTGCATGTTGTCCTGGATGCGGACGGACGGCATGACGAAGCCCACATCGGCGGCCATCTGGCGCCGTAGCGCTTTGATCTGGTCCGTCAGCCGCTGGCCTTCCGTTGGCGCGCTGATCAGGGAGAGGAGGCCATAACCCAACTCCAGGCGCATGTAGTCAATGCGCAGCGCTGCGGAAATGGGTTCATCGGCCAATGCGGCAGGGTCGACGGTCTGTTCTTCCTCTTCCAGGAGGGCCTGTTCTTCCATTTCCCGTGATCGGGCGTGGACCAGAAAGGCCCCAATCCCCGTGGCACTGGCCAGCAACATGAACGGCAGGACCGGCACACCGGGAAGGATTGCCAGGGCGGTCAACAGGAACGACACGATGCCGAGCGCCTTCGGCTGGCCGCCCAGCTGTTTGAACAAGGCGCTTTCCGTTTTCTCGCCGATACCGGCCTGGGTCACCATCATGCCAGCCGCGGTGGAAACGATTAGCGCCGGGATTTGCGACACCAGGCCGTCGCCAACGGTCAGGCGGGTGTAGGTGTCGGCGGCGTCGACAAAGGTCATATCCTGTTGGGCAACGCCGATTACCATACCCGCCACCACGTTGATAAAGGTGATCAGGATGCCGGCGATGGCGTCGCCGCGAACGAACTTCGATGCACCGTCCATAGCCCCGAAAAAGGAGCTTTCCTCTTCCAGTTCCTTGCGCCGGGCCCTGGCTTCAGTTTCTTCGATCAGGCCTGTGGACAGATCGGCATCGATGGCCATCTGCTTGCCCGGCATGGCATCCAGGGTGAACCGAGCGGAGACCTCGGCAATCCGGCCCGAACCCTTGGTGATGACAATAAAATTCACGATCACCAGGATCGCGAAGACAATGATCCCGATGACGAAATTGCCACCCATTACAAAGCCGCCGAACGCCTGGATGACCTCGCCGGCAGCGTCCGTGCCTTCGTGCCCATGTGCAAGGATCAGCCGCGTCGATGCCAGGTTAAGGCTCAGCCGGATCATGGTTGCTAGCTACAGTACC
>CAZNWX010000147.1:1198-5906 GCA_964576415.1 uncultured Magnetovibrio sp.
AGATTTTGCCATTCGCTGAGGGAAATGGAGAGGAATGTCTTGGAAATAAAAATAGCGGTCATCAGAATGAGCACGGAGAACGTGATCGAGAACGCCAGGCTGATATCCAGCAACCAACTTGGCATGGGTAGGATCAGGACCACCAGGATCCCGACAACGCCAAGCGCGAGCATGATGTCGCCGCGACGCATCGCTGCGGAAAACATGGCTCCGATGTCGAAGTGTTTGCCGGCCGGCTGTTCGTCGCCCTCAGCGGGAAGCGGCTGGGCTTCGGCCATTTATGGGGCTCCGGTTCCGGCTTCGCCGGGGTTGGGAACGGCAAATCCTTGATCACTATAGAGCTTCAACTTGTTGCGAAGCGTACGGATGGAAATGCCGAGAATGTTGGCCGCATGGGTGCGGTTACCTAAACAATGAGTGAGGGTGTCGATGATTAGGTCGCGCTCAACCTCCGCCACCGTACGGCCGACCATATTTTGGCCGTCTCCGCTGGTAGTCGCTGTTGTGACGGGACCGTTTTTGGCGCCCTGAGGGTCGGTGAGCATAATGGCGTCGGTATCGATTTCCGGTCCCGACGCCAAGAGAATGGCGCGATGCATGGTGTTTTCAAGTTCGCGCACGTTTCCCGGCCAGGAGTGCCCGCGCAGCATTGACATGGCGTCCGCGCAAATGGGGAGTTCATCGACCCCGTTGGCTTCTGCGTACTTCTTGACGAAGTATTCCGCCAGGACCGGCACGTCCTCCGGCCGTTCGCGCAGCTCCGGGAGGCGCAGGTTCATGACGTTGAGGCGGAAAAATAGATCTTCACGGAAATCGCCTTTGGCAACGGCCTCTTCCATGTTCCGGTTGGACGTGGCGACGATGCGTACATTGACCTTTACAGGGCTCTTCCCACCCACGCGGTCAATTTCGCGTTCCTGCAGCGCGCGCAGCAGCTTCGCTTGAAGGCGCGGATCCATCTCGCTGATTTCGTCGAGGAGTAGCGTGCCGCCGTTGGCTTCCTCGAACTTCCCGAGCCGTCGCGCTACGGCGCCGGTGAAGGCGCCTTTTTCGTGGCCGAACAGTTCCGATTCCAGGAGGTTTTCGGGGATTGCCGCGCAGTTTACAGCGATGAATGGTCCGCCCTTGCGCTTCGACTTGTTATGAATATTGCGGGCCATCACCTCCTTGCCCGTGCCCGAAGGACCCGTGATCAAGATGGATGCGTTGCTGGGCGCCACCTGGTCTGCCAAGCGGAGGACCTCGGCCATGCGCGGGTCCCTATGGATGATGGCGTGGCTTTCCTCGGCGATTGCCTCGAAGACGGCGGCGATCAATTCAGCGTCCGGCGGCAGTGGCAGGTATTCCATGGCGCCGGCGCGAATAGCTTTTACGGCGGCCTGGGTGTCCGTGCCCGTGCCACAGGCGACGACCGGAATGGTGATGCGTTCGGACTCTAGGGACTGGATCAGTCTTTCGATCTCCAGGGAAACATCGATGAGGGCGAGATCCGCCCCTTGGCCGCTGCGCAGGGCCTGCAAACCGGCCTCCACCGTATCCGCCTGTTGTACAGTGGCGCCGCGTTTGATGGCAATCTGGCTGGCCGCGCCGATCTGTCCATTCAGTGTGCCGATGATGAGTATGCGCATGAACCTAACTTTTCCTATTCGACGTAACGAATCCGCTTATTCAGCGGTATGACGCTGTTCAACGGCATTTCCAACCGACGTGGGATTTCCCTATTGCCGATGGAAGCCGCGCCCATCACGATCAAGATGGATGACGGATTGATGAAGCTCTCTAGGGAGCAGCCCAGGAAGATGGCGGTACAGATCATGGTGAAACCGCACGTCAGTCCTGCCACGGTCGTCAGGTCCATGCCGACGAGGGCTTTGGTTGCGTTGATATAGGCGCCGTCGTAATCGGCCATGTGTTCGCCCTAGTTTCGATCCGTTTTAATGATTTCCGTCATGGTCACACCAAGACGATCTTCCACAACCACGACTTCGCCGCGGGCGACGAGGCGGTTGTTTACGTAAATGTCGATGGCCTCGCCGACCTTGCGGTCCAGTTCCACCACCGCGCCGCGGCCTAGTTTCAACAACTGGCTAACCTGCATGGTCGACTTGCCCAGCACCGCCGAAACCTGGACCGGGATGTCGTAAACGGCTTCCAAATCCCTCGCGCCGCGAGGAAGATCACCGACCTCCGGCAAGCCATCCGAACCTGTCGGGACCTCACCGGTTTCGGTGTCGCCTTCGGCGGCCATATCGGCGGCGTCTAGGTCTTCAAACTCTAGATCTTGATCTGCGGCCATCATATACTCCTGTGCTCATCGGGGCACGAAACGCTACTGGTTAGGGCCCATCGATGGGGCGTTATCCCGATCCGCGTCGAAGGCAATTTAATCTTCCGCGTCGGCGGATGCCGACAGCGGATCCAGTATAGCGTCGTTGGTGTCCGGTTCCACGTTTCGCGGTTCCGCCGGCAGGCGGGCTTCGGTAATGGCAGCCTGCTCTTCATCGGAGACCGGCGATAGGGTGCGAGCGATATTCTCTCCACTGGGCTGGTCGCCATCCACATTCTCCTCAAAATCCCTGGATTTCTGGGGTTCCGGCGCTCTTTCCAGCAGTCCTGCAGAGGGCATTGGCGGTGCGCCTTCTGAGCTTTCCTCGCCGGTGGCCTCTGGCGGGGCTAGCGATGACGCCGGGTCGGCTGCTGCTGCTTCCACTTCTGCATTGGCCGGTTCCGGCGCCGGCAAGGGCGAATCGGTGGGCTGCTGTTCTGCTTCGGCGGCGATCTCTGCGGCTAGCGCGTCAATGTTATCCACCAGCGTTGGTGTCGGTGCGGAGGCGGTTTCCCTGTTGCCACCAGTGCTGGTGGTCGGGATGCCTGCGGGGATGGCCGGTCCGGATTTCCCTGGGTCGGCGGTGACAGAAACCGGCGTCGGCTGAATATCGACTTCGGTTTCGTTAATTTCCTCGGCAACTTCTTCGGCGATTTCCTCCCGGACGCTACCCAAATTGGCTTCGATGATTTGTCCGATCTTGCCCAGCGTGCCTTCCATGTCGCGTTCTGCGGTGCCGCTGGACCACGCGATCCGGCAATCCCCGGGGGCTATATCCTCGGCTTCCAGGATGATGATCTGGCCCTCGAAATTGGACGAACTGGCGATGGTTTCGATCCGCGTGTCCAGCGGCCCCTTGAGGGTCGGATTGACGTGGATGATTACCCTCGGTTCTTCCAGAACTTCGGTCAGGACCTCACGCACCATCCGTTCGATTTCGGTAAAGCCGTGGGTATCGTTGAGATGCGGGAAGCTTTTCCGTGCGATGGCGACGGCAATGTTGACGGCGTCCGTGAAGGTGGTGGCCGTGTCGACGGCCTGACGTTTGAACAGTTCGTCCACCTGAGTGCCGATCATGCTGAGGACATCGTTGATTTTGGTCTCGATGGCGTCCCCGGCTTCCTGGATCCCTGCCTCCTGGCCGGCTTCGTAGCCTTCATGGCGGGCTGCGTTGAGTTGATCTTCGGTGAACGTCGGAATGTTTTCTTCCGGATCGGCGAGCTCTGCGTCCTGTAACGCCAACTTGGCGGTCGCCTCGGCCTCGGCGAGCGCCAGGTCTTCCTCGTCGAAGGACACGTCGAATAGAAATCGTTCTCCTAGTGGCATTTGGCCTGTTGCTCCCTGGGTTTGGTCGTGGTTGTCGCGCGCGCCTTAATAGATCATTTCGGAATCTTCGTCGCCTCCGGAAATGACGATCTCGCCGGCGTCACCGAGGGCCTTGGCGGTGGAGACGATGCTGGCCTTAGCCTCGTCCACGTCTTTCAACCGAACGCCACCCATGGCCTCCATGTCTTCCTGCATCATCTTGCCAGCGCGCTCCGACATGTTGGAGAAGAACAGCTCTCGAATCTCTTCCGACGCCCCCTTCAGGGCCAGTCCCAGGACGTCCCCCTCCACCTGGCGTAGCAGCACCTGGACGGCTGTCGGATCGAGCCGCGCCAGATCGTCGAAGGTAAACATCAAGGCCTTGATCCGTTCGGCGGATTCGCTGCTGTTTTCCTCAAGCGACGTCATGAACCGGTCCGTCGCGGCCTGGTCCAGGTTGTTGAAGATATCCGCCATCAGTTCGTGGCTGTCGGAGCTCGTCGAGCGCGCTAGGTTGGTCATGAATTCGGAACGGAGCGTTTCCTCCACATTTGCTAGGACCTCCTTCTGCACCGCCTCCATGCGTAGCATGCGCATCATCACTTCCGTGGAGAAGTTCTCCGGCAGCACGGCGAGGACGCGCGACGCATGGTCGGGCTTCAGTTTGGAGAGTACGACGGCGACGGTCTGGGGATATTCGTTCTTCAGATAGTTGGCCAGCACCGCCTCGTTGACGTGGCCGAGCTTGTCCCACATGGTCCGACCAGCTGGGCCGCGCATGTCTTCCATGATCAACGCGACCTGGTCCGGGTCCAGCGCCGACAAGAGTAGGCGTTCTGTCGAGGTCACGGTCCCGATCAAGCCGCCGGCGGACGACAGCTGATCGGCGAATTCCACGAACAGGCGTTCGACGACGCTGGCATTGATCTCTCCCAACGTCGCCATGGCCACGGAGAGATCGCGTATCTCTTGTTCGTCCATCTTGCTGAACAGCTGTGCCGAATGCTCGTTGCCGATCGCCAGCATGAAGATCGCAGCCTTCTGCATACCCGTTAGATTGCGATAGTCGTCGTTCGC
>CAZNWX010000148.1:0-5800 GCA_964576415.1 uncultured Magnetovibrio sp.
GCGTTATTCGTTGGTGTGTCGGCGGGCTTCCTGGGAGCCACCATCGGCCTTATTTTGGGCGTTGCTAGCGCTTATTACGGTGGCTGGTTTGATCTTTGCGTGCAGCGGGTCATCGATGTGATGTTGGCCTTCCCCTTGGTGATCCTGGCGCTCGCCATCGTTGCCATGCTGGGTACGGGGCTCCAGAACGTGATCTTGGCCATCGTGATTGTCAAAATATCACTCTGTGCGCGGGTGGTGCGTTCGAATGCCCTGGCCATTCGAGAGATTCCTTACGTGGACGCGGCCCGGGCCATGGCCTTCAGCGATGCGCGCATAGTGCTTCGGCATATGGTGCCCAACGTCATGGCACCCTACCTAATCATCCTGACATTCTATATTGGTGATGCGATCTTATTGGAAGCGTCGCTGAGCTACCTGGGCTTGGGCCTGCAGGAGCCAACCCCGTCGTGGGGCCTAATGCTGCAGGGCGGTGCCGAGGAGTTTGCCGAGAGCGCCCCGTGGCTCGCTATCTGGCCCGGTGTTGCCATCAGCCTGGCCGTGTTCGGCTTCAACATCTTCGGCGATGCCCTTCGCGATTTGTTGGATCCAAAACTTCGGATGCGGTGAGGCAGTCCTGGCCGGGTTTGCGGTTTTAGCCGGTTTTAAACCCGATAATCGACACGTCGTCGCGGCGCGCGAATGTTCGCCGTGCCGGTCGTGCTAGTGTCTCATCATCGTTTCCGACTGATTTTCTATAGGTTGGACATTGGCGTCGCAGATTAACGCCTTGAACCGCTTCTTTCCGAAGCTCCAGGATTTGGATTCGCCGACTTGGTCAATCAGACCGTCGGTGCTCAGATAGTAGGAATAGCCGTCATGGAGACGCGGCTTAGGACGGGCAGGGGACGTCGGCCAGATAGCCGACCTGGGCAGAGCCTTTGGAGTGGATCTGAATGACGGAGAGCGGGTTCATCTTGTAGGCTTGGCGGCCCATGGACTTGCCGTTCGTGGCGTAACGCTCGACCGCGACGCCGCGGCAGCTAGTGCAGTTATTGACCAAGACCACGCCGCCAGTGACGGTGACTTTAAGGGAGACGCATTTCTTTTGCGCGGTCTGCCGGGCCTTCGGATCCATGATGTTGGTGCCTGCGCCCTGGGCGCCTTCGCAGAGAATTTCGCTGGTTATCCGCGACCGCCCGACACCCTTGAAGGAGGTGGGGAACTTCGACCGGGGTTGAATATTGTAGGTGCGCATGACCGGCATCGCAATGCCACGCCGTTTGCGTCGGATGTTAACCTTGCGGCAGGCGTTACAGGTATTGACGATGTATTCCGAACCACCCTGTTGGATGACGCGGGTGCAGCGCTCTGCCTGGGCCGGTGCTGCGCCCACCAGTGCATATACCATAAGGGCACCCAGAAGCGCCGTGAACAATCGCATCTCAGTCTCCGTCCTAATTCACAGAGTTTAGCGCCAAAAGGTTAAAGGAGAGTCACTCACGGTTGCGGGGTTCGAAAAATATCTCATGGTGTAAGGTCTTGGGATGGTCTCATCGATGCGTCATACCGTGTTTGTGTAGAGTGAGCATGAGCTTTGTTGAATACAAGGCGTGCCAAATCGTTGTGGCTGATCGGCTTCGGACCTCACGATGAGTTTGCCTAACCCCCATCCCCCTTGCGGAACGGGGAATGTTTGGCAATCACTCCCATTTCATATTCGACACCCTGGCGTTCTTCTTCCAAGAACCGCTCCACCGCGTCGCGGAACCACTTATCGGCGATCCAGTGCGCGCTGTAGGTGGCGGATGGTAGGTATCCGCGTTGAATTTTGTGCGGCCCCTGGGCGCCGGCTTCGACGCGTTTCAGTCCGTGGGCGATGGCGTAGTCCATGGCCTGGTAATAGCAGGCCTCGAAGTGCAGAAACTTGAACCGGGCCGCGCAGCCCCAGTTTCGGCCGAATAAGGTATCGGATCCTGCGAGGTTAAGCGCACCGGCGACGGGAAGGCCGTCAGCCTCGGCGTAGATGAGGACGACGCTATCCTTGCAACGCTCGCCGAGCATGGAGAAGAAGCGACGGTTCAAATACGCGGACCCCCATTTCCGGTCCGACGTGTTGCGGTAAAACTTATAGAACGCGTCCCAGTGGCCTTCGGTGATTTCATCACCGGTAAGGGCGCGGATGTTGAGGCCGATATCGGTGATTTTGGCGCGTTCCTTTCTGATATTCTTGCGCTTTCGCGACGACAGGCCGGCCAGGAAATCGTCGAAGGTAGCGTATCCGTTGTTTTCCCAATGGAACTGCTGACCTTGACGAAGCAAGAAACTCATCTCGCCCATCAGGTCCCATTCTGGCTTAGTAGAAAAATTGATGTGGATGGACGATAGTTTCAGCCGGTCGGCGATCTGGACCATCGCGGCGCAGAGCGCGGCGCGGATGTCGTTTTCGTGATCTCCGGCGTTGGGCGCGACCATGAGGCGGGGGCCGGTCACCGGCGTGAACGGAACGCCGCAGAGCAGTTTTGGAAAGTACTGGCCGCCGGCACGCTCATAGGCGTCGGCCCAACCCCAGTCGAAGACGTATTCGCCGTAGGAATGGCTTTTCACGTAGATAGGGGCAACGCCTAGGTATCCGCCGTCGCCGTCCTCGATGATCAGGTGCTGGCAGGCCCAACCCGTCTCGCCAGTGGCCGAACCGCTATCTTCAAGTGCTGAGAGGAAACTGTAGCTGACGAACGGATTGTCGTCTCCGGCGCAGGCGTTCCAGGCTTGGGCGTCGACATCGTCCAGGGACGTAACGACGCGGACAGTTATGGCTTCGCGACCATCGGGCATGATCTAGACATGAGGGTTCGTGGCACATTTGGCAATCCATTCCGCACGAAAAAGTGACCCAACGGGAACTTATTCGCTACATGGGGAAACAGGCATGCTGGCACCATGTTATTCAACAAGACCCTCAAGGGAATTGGCGCTGCCGGTGGCGTCCTGGCCAAGCCTCGCGTGCCCACCCTGTGCAAGGCTCTGCGGTGTCATAGCGAAGATTTGGGCGCGATGGGCCGAGACGACGTTTTCGGCTGCGGCTTGGCGAAGCATAAGCCCCGTCGCGAGTAGTTTCTTGCGCCTTTAGGCCGACGGCCGACGCCGTCAATCGATTTCAAAGATGCCGTCCACTTCCACGGCGACACCGAGGGGAAGGGAGGCGGCACTGATGGCGAAGCGAGCGTGCTGTCCGGCGGGCTCGCCGAAGACGGCTACCATGAGGTCGGACGCGCCATTGATGACCTTAGGCTGATCGGTGAACTCGGGCGTGGAGTTGACGAAGCCTCCAAGTTTGACCACCTGCTTCACCCGATCCAAGTCACCGCCGCAGGCCGCCTTCAGCTGAGTAATCAGATTGAGGCCGCAAAGACGGGCGGCCTTATAGCCCGTGTCCACATCCATGTCATCACCGAGGCGGCCTAGAAACTGAAGTTTGCCGTCTCGCATTGTGATCTGCCCTGAGACGAAGACCATGTTCCCGGCAACCGTATAGGGGACGTAGTTTGCAGCCGGCGTGGCCGCACCAGGAAGTTCAATGCCCTGCTCAGCAAGGCGGGCGTCGACGGAACCTGCCATCTCTCAATCTCCTTCATCAAAGTTGCTGAGATTAAATTTTAAAGAGATCACCTTCCTTAGGCGTCTCCAGTTTGACCGACGAATCGCGTTCCATGAGCATCTTCGCAGCCAACTCGTGCTTGTTATCAATGTCAGCATCCGACTGGTCCGGGTCATGATGGAATAGATACAGGGTCTTGACGTCGGCAACGTCGGCAAGCTGCACCACCTTCGATATGCACGAATGCCCCCATCCGACTTTGGTTTCGTATTCCTCGTCGGTGTAGGTGGTGTCCGTAATCAGGGCGTCGGCATCGCGGCAGAAATCAGCCAATTTCTTCTCGTAGTGCGGGAAGTAGAACTCGCTAGTTTCCTTGAACATCTCATTGTCGGTGATGTAGCAGATGGAGCGGCCGTTGTAGTTAATCCGATAGCCCAGGCATTTGCCGGGGTGGCTCAGCAGCTTTGTCTGGACGCCGATACCGTCAATCTCGACGCTTTCTTCTTCCAGGTCGCGGAAATAGACCCGGGCGGCAAACTCGCTCAAGGTGATGGGGAAGTAGACCCCGTCCATCTGAGCCGAGATGAGCTCGCGCATCGTGGTGTCGCCCTGGTTCGCACCAAGAATCTCGAACTCATTTCCCTGCACGTACAGAGGGGTGAAGAAGGGGATTGCGTTGATGTGATCCCAGTGGGGATGCGAGATGAAAATGCGGGCGCGTAGGCGGCTACGCTTCTCGGCCATCAGGGAGTCGCCAAGGTTCTTGATGCCGCTACCGCCGTCGAAAATGAAGAACTGTTCGCGTGGGAATTCCAAGGTGACGCATGAGGTATTGCCGCCGTACTTGAGCGTATGGTCGCCGCAGACGGGAAGCGTGCCGCGCACGCCCCAAAATTTCATGTCGATATGGTCGTCCAAAATGCGGTTGACCAGATCCGCAAATGTCTCCGTGTTAAGAGGTTTGCGGATATAGCCGTCGGCGCCAAACTCGAAGGCGCGCTTTTGGTCAAATTCATAGGCCTTCGCCGAAACCATAATAAACCGTATACGGGCCAATTCGGGGGTCTCGCGGATGCGTTTGCATAGGTTCAACCCATCGACCACAGGCATCATCATTTCGCAGATAACGCAGTCCGGCTTGGCATCGAGGATTTTGTCGAAGGCGGAGGCGGCATCGGTGGTTGAGACAACGGTGTGTCCGGAATTACTCAGCAACGCTGACATGACCTTTGCAGAGAGGCTGTCATCGTCGACGATGTAGATACGGGCGTTGTTCTGTTCTTCCATATCTTGCCAGGATCAAGTCAAGTTCCGAGATCAATATTAACGCTGCACATCCCTATCCGAATAGGGTTGCACCGTCGACACCGTTGCTATCCTACAAAACATGACGTGGATGCTATTGAATTACAATAGCATTTGGCTATGCGACGTTAACCAATATGAACGCGGAAAATATCCGTCTGACAAAAAAAGGGGCGATGCCGAGGAGGGTCCCCGACAATCGCCCCGAGTTTCCCAGGGAGGATTCCTATACTCTTTTGCTCACGAACATCCGCTTGTCGCTCCGCAGGTGTTGCATTTCATGCATGTCCCGTTACGGACCAGGGTAAAGTTTCCGCATTCACCACACGGATCGCCCTCGTAACCCTTCATTCGGGCTTCGCGGGCTTGATCCATCTGGCGGTCTACCTTTTCCATAACTTCGGTCGAGATGGCTTGCATCGACTGTGAAATCTCTTCGCGCGGCGTAACTTGCGCACCCACAGCCTGCGGCAACGGCTCTGCAACCACTTCGGTTGCGACCGCGGCCTGAACGTTTCTGGATCCGGCCTTGGCACCATCGATCACCAGCAGCTTTCGGAGATAACCGCGGCTCGCTACCTTCTGAACTGCTTCCAGGGCATCGCCGGCGGAGGCCGGAAGATTGCCTTCTTTGGCACCCCCACCCATGGCGTCAGGCAGCAGGTCTTTCGGTTCCACATGCGCCAGGTCGTTCCTGCCTAAGTAGGAAACCGCCAGTTCGCGGAAGATGTAATCCAGGATGGACGTCGACATCTTGATGGTGTCGTTGCCGGTCACCGTGCCCGATGGGTCGAATCGGGTGAAGGTGAAGGCTTCCACGAATTCCTCCAACGGAACGCCGTACTGGAGGCCGATGGAAATGGCGATGGCGAAGTTGTTCATCAACGAACGGAAGGCCGCGCCCTCCTTGTGCATGTC
>CAZNWX010000149.1:0-5762 GCA_964576415.1 uncultured Magnetovibrio sp.
CCTCCTCCTCCGGACTCATCCCCGCGCTCGTCACCTCGCGCGGGCTCGCCTCCAACCTTGACATCCAACGCCGCGGCGGCCGCCGCTACGCCGTCGCGCGACCATGGGGCGAAGCAGGGTCGTGCGCCGATAGTTACCGTCATGGGTCACGTCGTCCACGGCAAGACGTCGCTTTTGGACGCCTTGCGCGAAACAGACGTGGCCGCGCACGAGGCTGGCGGTATCACCCAGCACATTGGCGCCTATCAGGTGAAACTCTCGTCCGGTAACAAGATCACCTTCATCGACACCCCGGGCCACGCGGCATTCACAGAAATGCGCTCGCGCGGCGCGCAGGTGACCGACATCGTGGTGCTTTGCGTGGCCGCCGATGACGGCATCATGCCGCAGACGATCGAAGCCATCCACCACGCCAAGGCGGCCGAAGTGCCCATGATCATCGCCATCAACAAGATCGACCGGCCTGACGCCGATCCCAACCGGGTCCGCACGGAGTTGCTGCAGCACGACGTGCAGGTCGAGGAAATGGGCGGTGAGGTTCAGTCCGTCGAAGTGTCCGCCCTCAAGAAGACCAACCTGGACAAGCTGGAAGAGGCCATCATTCTGCAGTCGGAACTGTTGGAGTTAAAAGCTAACTCGGACCGCGCGGCGGAGGGGATTGTCGTTGAATCCAAGATGGAACAGGGCCGTGGCTCCGTCTCCACCGTGCTGGTGCAGCGCGGCACCCTGAAGGTCGGCGATATTTTCGTGGCTGGTGCCGAATCGGGTCGCGTGCGGGCGATGATCGATTCCCACGGTCAGAACCTGAAAGAAGCTGGTCCGTCCATGCCTGTCGAGGTGTTGGGCTTGAATGGTACGCCGGAGGCCGGCGAACAGGTTAACGTGGTCGAAAGCGACGCGCGCGCCCGCGAGGTCAGAGAGTTCCGTCAGCGCCGGCAGAAGGAGGCCCAGGCCTCGGCGGCGTCGCGCGGCACGCTGGAGCAGATGTTCGAGAAGATCAAGGAAGGCGACGTGGAATCGCTTCCCGTGCTGGTAAAATCGGACGTCCACGGATCCTTAGAAGCGATCTGCGGGGCGTTGGAGAAAATGTCCACGGACGAAGTCCGCGTTCAGATCTTGCATGCGGCTGTCGGTGGCATCAACGAATCGGATGTCACCCTGGCCCGTGCGTCGGACGCCTGGATCATCGCCTTCAACGTGCGCGCCAACGCCCAGGCCCGCGACCTGGCGAAGCGTGACGGCGTCGATGTTCGCTACTATTCGATCATCTATGACGTCACCGATGACATGCGGAAGGCGTTGTCGGGCATGCTGGCGCCTGAGATCCGGGAGACTTTCCTGGGCTACGCGGACATCCGCGAAGTCTTCAACGTCTCCAAGGTCGGCAAAGTGGCTGGCTGCATTGTGACCGAGGGTCTGGTGAAGCGCGGAGCCAAGGTTCGCCTGATCCGCGACGACGTGGTTATCCACGAGGGCGACCTGTCGCAACTCAAGCGCTTTAAGGATGACGTCAACGAAGTCAAGGGCACCGAATGTGGCATGGCCTTCGCCAACTATCAGGATTTGAAGATCGGTGACCGCATCGAGTGCTTCGAGGTTGAGGAAGTAGCGCGCGAGCTTTAGGTCTGCACCCTTGGACGGAGTTCAACCATGTCGAAAGGCCGTGCCAAGGCCCCGTCGCAACGCCAACTTCGGGTCGGCGAGGAGTTGCGCCATATTCTGGCGCAAGTTTTCGAGCGTGGAGAATTGCACGATCCGGCAGTGCAGGACACGCCTATCACCGTCACCGAAGTCCGGGCTAGCCCCGATTTGAAGAACGCCACCGCCTTCGTGGTCCCCTTGGGCGGCGACGCGGCGGTCACGGACCGGGTCCTTGAGGGCCTGAACCGTGCGGCGCCTTACCTGCGCCGTGTCCTGGCCGAGAAGGTCCGCCTGCGGCACACACCGCGCATCAATTTTTTGGTCGACACGTCCTTTGATGAAGCCGGCCACATCGAGGGTTTGTTGCGCCAGCCGGAAGTGGCTCGCGACCTGGAATGGGAAGACGATGGGGTCTAGGCATAAAGGCCAGCAGGTGCATGGATGGCTGAACTTAGATAAACCTCTCGGTCTGTCGTCATCGCAGGCGGTTAGCCGCGTGCAGCGGGCCTTTGATGCCAAGAAGGCGGGCCACGGCGGGACCTTGGACCCTTTGGCCACGGGCATCCTGCCCATCGCCTTCGGTGAGGCGACTAAGACGGCAGCCTATGCGATGGATGGCTCCAAGACCTATTACTTCGGCGTTCGTTGGGGTGAAGCCCGGTCCACGGACGATCGCGAGGGCGAGGTCATCGAGACCCATGATCATCGCCCTGCCGCACAGCAAATCGAGAGCTCGTTGGCGGCCTTCGTCGGCACAATCGAACAGATACCGCCCCGGTATTCGGCGATCAAAATCGATGGGCGGCGGGCCTATGACCTGGCGCGGCGGAATGAAGCCGTCGAATTGAAATCCCGGAGGGTCGAGGTGCGGGAGTTGCGTCTGGTCGATGTGCCGGATGCAGACCACGCGTTACTTTCGGTGACCTGTGGGAAGGGTACCTACGTGCGCGCCTTGGCGCGCGATCTGGCCCATTATTTGGACACTGTCGGACATGTCGATTGGCTGCGCCGGACGGCAGTTGGGCCCTTTACCGAAGCCGATGCGATTTCTCTGGATAAAATTGAAGCACTAGGGCATATTCCGCTCGATTCTGACTTACTGATGCCGATCGAGACCGTGCTGGACGACATCCCGGCACTGGCCCTGACGGTTCAGGAGGCCCAGAGACTCAAGCACGGACAGTCGGTTTCCGTTCTGCCTGTGGCCAGTCGGTCGACCTTCAAGGAGATCGAACAAGGTGACACTGTGTGCGCCATGTCGGAAGGCCGGCTTGTTGCTCTGGCAAGAATTGTCGACGGGGGCATTCACCCCGTTCGGGTCATGAACTTGTAGATGACATAAAATGGAGTAGACGATGTCGATTACGGCTGAACGCAAGGCAGCACTCATTAATGAGTACGCCCAGAAAGGCGGGGACACGGGTTCCCCAGAAGTCCAGGTAGCGATCCTGTCGGAGCGCATTACCAACCTCACAGACCATCTGAAAATCCACAAGAAAGATTTTCACTCCCGGCGCGGCCTCCTGATGATGGTCGGTCAGCGTCGGCGGTTGCTTGACTATGTCAAGGGCAAGGACCAGACGCGTTACGAGGACCTGATCAAGCGCCTCGGCCTGCGTCGTTAAAGAAAATGCGAAGCCGGCGCCCAATGGCGTCGGTTCTGCCGTCTCCGAAAATCCCCCAGCATCCGGCCGGGGGCCCAAGGACCGGTACGGGGCCGCATCATTGGGCGCCCCTCTCCGTTCAGGCATAGGGCCGGACGGCGGCGTATGAGGAAACAATTATACGCAGACGTACGCGAGATATGCACGTACGCACGAGAGGATATAAGAATGTTCAGAGAATTTCGTAAGGAAATCGAATGGGGCGGCAAGCTGCTAATCCTGGAGACGGGAAAGGTCGCCCGCCAGGCAGACGGCTGCGTCATCGTCACCTACGGGGGATCAACCGTGCTTTGCGCTGTGGTCGGTGAAAGGAAGCCAAAACCGGGGCTCGATTTCTTCCCGCTCACGGTACACTACGTTGAGAAAGCCTACGCGGCTGGAAAAATCCCCGGCGGTTTTTTTAAGCGTGAAGGCCGTCCGACGGAGAAAGAAACCCTGGTTTCGCGCCTCATCGACCGGCCCATCCGTCCGCTGTTCGTGAAGGGTTTCAAGAACGAAACCCAAGTTATCGCCCAGGTCCTGTCCCACGATCAGGAGAACGAAACCGACGTGCCGGCGATGATTGCCGCGTCCGCCGCGTTGACCATCTCCGGCCTGCCGTTCATGGGTCCTATTGGCGCTTGCCGGGTCGGATACAAAGATGGTGAGTACCTACTCAACCCTACCCTCGAGGAAATGGCCGAGAGCGAGCTCGAGCTGATGCTGGCTGGGACCTCTGAGGGCGTTTTGATGGTTGAATCGGAAGCTTCCGAGCTCTCCGAGGAGGACATGCTGGGTGCCGTCACCTTCGGTCACGAGGCCTTCCAGCCGGTGATCCAGGCGATCATCGAACTGGCCGAAGCCTGCGCCAAGGACCCGATCGATCTGCCGGTCCCGCCAGAGGGCAAGGATGCGTTGGCTGCGAAGGTTCGCGAACTGGGCGAAGGTCCGCTACGCGACGCTTACAAAGAGACCATCAAGCAGGTCCGTCAGGAAAAGATCTCGGCGGCCAAGGCCGACATCGTCGCCGCCCTAGAAGCCGATGAGAGCAAAGATCAGGATCTGGTTCGCGCCGTCCTGGGAGACATCTTGAAGAGTTTGGAATCAGATATTGTCCGGCGCGATATCCTGGATACGGGTATGCGCATCGACGGCCGCGACACCAAGACGGTGCGTCAGATCGCCGTCGAAGTGGGAGTGCTGCCCCGGGCCCATGGCTCGGCACTGTTTACCCGCGGAGAGACTCAGGCCCTGGTGGTCACGACGCTGGGCACCGGCCAAGACGAACAGATCATTGACGGTCTGGCTGAGGACTATCGTCAGCACTTCATGCTGCACTACAACTTCCCGCCGTACTCCGTTGGCGAAGCCGGGCGGTTCGGGTTCACAGGCCGGCGCGAAGTTGGTCATGGCAAGCTCGCTTGGCGGGCCGTACATCCGTTGATGCCGGAAAAGGTTGACTTCCCCTACACGGTGCGGGTGGTCTCGGAAATCACGGAGTCCAACGGCTCATCCTCCATGGCGACGGTCTGCGGGTCCTCGCTGTCCATGATGGACGCGGGCGTGCCGCTCTCGAGCCCGGTTGCCGGGATCGCCATGGGCCTAATTAAGGAAGACGACGGCTTTGCCGTCTTGTCCGATATCCTCGGCGACGAGGATCATCTCGGCGACATGGACTTTAAGGTAGCCGGTACCGAAAAGGGCATCACGTCCCTGCAGATGGACATCAAGATCACTTCGATCACGAAGGAGATCATGGAAGTGGCGCTCGACCAGGCCCGTGACGGCCGGCTCCACATCCTTGACGAAATGGCCAAGGGCCTGACCGCAGCGCGCGAAGGCGTGTCCCAGCACGCGCCCCGGATCGAGACGATCTCCATCAACAAGGACAAGATCCGCGACGTCATCGGCCCTGGCGGCAAGATGATCCGCGAAATCTGTGAGACAACGGGCGCCAAGGTTGACATTGACGACGACGGCACAGTGAAGGTCGCCGCTGTTGACGCCAACGCCATGCAGGAGGCCATCGATTGGATCAAGGGCATCACCGCTGAGCCAGAAGTCGGCAAGATTTATGAAGGTAAGGTGGTGAAGATTGTCGATTTTGGCGCCTTCGTGAACTACATGGGCAATAAGGACGGCTTAGTTCACATTTCGGAACTGGCGGACCACCGGGTCGGCAAGGTCACCGATATCATTCAAGAAGGTGACGCTGTGAAAGCCAAGCTGATCGGGATTGATGACCGCGGTAAGGTTAAACTGTCCGTGCGGATGGTTGACCAGGAAACCGGTGAGGACATCTCCGACCAGGTCAAGCCGAAGGGTGATCGAGCGCGTAACTAGCTCATCTGCCTTAATTATTCCCTACGGCGGCCCGAGATTCGCTTCTCGTGCCGCCGTACTTTTTTGCAAAGATGGCATCGTCTTTTGTGAATGGTTGGGTTATAAGAAATGTGAAGATTTCAAGATTATGAGTAT
>CAZNWX010000150.1:0-5734 GCA_964576415.1 uncultured Magnetovibrio sp.
CATGCCAACGATCACCGACCAACCCATACTTAGGACGGTTTGACCGGCCGGCGCCAGACCGATGACATTGGTGATAATTGCAACGCCCAATGGGATCACGAGCAAGGCGATAGCCACCAGCCAATGGCGGTACCACAGTGCCCAAAAGATGTTGAACAAGAATGCCGGCCAACTAAACCCCTCCTTGACCACAACGACATCGCGATCGAAGTCAAGGCCGTGGCGGCGGATATGTACGCTGTAGGTTCGCATGGTTCGCATCCAAGGGCGTTCAACACACGGCGCGTGTGCCGGGCCAGCTAAAGCGAGCCGCCCAATGTCCCCTTCGTCGACGGCACATCCTCCGCCTTGCGGGGGTCGATGGTAATTGCGTTGCGCAAGGCTCGTGCCAACGCCTTGTAACAGGACTCGATGATATGGTGGTTGTTTTCACCATATAGGTTTTCTATGTGCAGCGTGATACCGGCGGCTTGCGCGAAAGCCTGAAACCACTCCTTGAACAATTCCGTGTCCATGTCGCCCAATTTTGATTTCGAAAAATCGACCCTCCAGATCAGGTAGGGGCGATTGGAGATGTCCATGGTGACTCGGGTCAGGGTTTCATCCATGGGAATGGTGGCCTCGGCATATCGCGTAATGCCGCGACGATCGCCGAGCGCCTGGCTAACCGCCTCGCCGATTGCAATGCCAGTGTCTTCTGTGGTGTGGTGAAAATCAATGTGCAGATCACCCTTGGCGTTGACCGTGAGGTCCATAAGGCTGTGGCGGGAAAGCTGTTCCAGCATGTGGTCCAGGAACCCGATACCCGTGGCGACCTCGTAGGTGCCTGTGCCGTCTAGATCGACGGTAACGGCGATTTCCGTTTCATTAGTCTTGCGCGCGACTGTGGCGGTCCGCATAGCGTGATCCTTTTTGACGACCCACCCAATGAGGCCGTTCCGGCGACCTTTTAGCAGGTCGGCCCGGACGCCGCCAGCCCAGAGAACGGCGGCGCCCTGGGCAGGCGGGCGTTAGCACTTGACAGGGACGCTTCACAAACCGAAATCCATATGTATAGTCGGTCACGCCTGTGGGCATTCACCACCTTCCCGCCTTTTCCGCAAATTCGAGGACATGAGACAACCATGAGCGACGGCACTCCGGTCTGGCACGGTACGACCATTCTTTCCATTCGCAAAGGCAACCAAGTCGTCATCGCCGGCGACGGCCAGGTTAGCCTTGGCGACACGGTTATTAAAGGCTCGGCCCGCAAAGTGCGGCGGCTGGGCGATGGCGGCGTGATCGGCGGCTTCGCCGGCGCCACGGCCGACGCTTTCACCCTGTTCGAACGCCTGGAAGGCAAGTTAGAGCAGTATCCCGGACAACTAACGCGGGCCTGCGTGGAGATGGCCAAGGATTGGCGCACCGATCGCTATCTGCGGCGCCTAGAAGCTATGATGGCCGTTGCTGACAAGGACGTGTCCTTGGTGTTGACCGGAAACGGCGATGTCCTCGAGCCCGATGACGGTGTGATCGGCATTGGATCGGGCGGGAACTATGCCCTGGCGGCGGCGCGCGCTTTGGTAGACCGGGACGACATGGATACCGAGGACATTGCCCGCAAAGCCATGGAGATCGCCGCCGATATCTGCGTTTACACCAACACCCAGTTGATTGTTGAGAAGCTATGACCGAAACCAGTTTTACGCCGCGGGAGATTGTCTCCGAGCTAGACCGCTACATTGTTGGTCAGCAAGACGCCAAACGCTCAGTGGCCATCGCACTCCGCAATCGCTGGCGGCGCCAGCAATTGGACGACGCCATGCGCGAAGAGGTATTGCCGAAAAACATACTGATGATCGGCCCCACGGGGGTCGGCAAAACCGAGATTTCCCGCCGCTTGGCCAAACTGGCCCAGGCACCGTTCATCAAGGTGGAAGCAACAAAGTTCACGGAAGTGGGTTACGTTGGCCGCGACGTGGAGCAGATTATACGCGACCTGGTGGAGAGCGCCATTCACATGACCCGAGAACGCCAACGTAAGGACGTGCGGGCCCGCGCCGAGATCATGGCCGAGGAGCGGGTTCTGGACGCCCTTGTTGGGGAGAACGCGAGTGCGGAAACCCGCGACAAGTTCCGCCGCATGCTGCGCGATGGTGAGCTGGACGATCGCGAGGTGGAGATTGACGTCTGCGACACTGGAGGCGGCGGCCTTCCGACTTTTGACATTCCGGGTATGCCGGGTGCCCAGATGGGAATGCTGAACCTCAACGACGTGTTCGGAAAAGCCCTTGGTCAACAGACGAAAAAGCGCAAAATGGCCGTCTCGGACTCACACGACACTCTCATCAATGATGAAAGCGACAAGCTCCTGGATCAGGAGCAAATTGTGAAAGAAGCGGTTCAGGTTGTTGAAGACAATGGAATTGTTTTCCTTGATGAAATCGATAAAATTACCGCGCGTTCGGAGCGTGTGGGCGCCGACGTGAGCCGCGAGGGGGTGCAGCGTGACCTTCTTCCGTTGATTGAAGGCACGACCGTCTCAACCAAGCACGGCCCAGTGAAAACCGACCACATTCTGTTCATCGCCTCCGGCGCGTTCCATGTGGCAAAGCCGGCAGACATGTTGCCCGAATTGCAAGGCCGCCTGCCGATCCGGGTGGAGCTCCGAGCGCTGACGCGGGAAGATTTCGTTCGGATCCTGACCGAGCCAGAATCGAGCCTGATCAAGCAATACAAGGCGTTAATGGACGTGGAGGGCGTGGATCTCACCTTCACCGATGATGCCATCGAGGCCATTGCCGACTTATCCGCGGAGATTAATCAAGGTGTCGAGAACATTGGGGCCAGACGCCTGCATACGGTGATGGAAAAACTGATGGAGGAGATCAGTTTCGATGCGTCCGAACTGGGCGGCGAAGCAATAACCATCACCGCCGAAACAGTCGCTGAAAACGTCGCAGACCTCGCCAAGAACGCGGACGTGCGGAAGTTCATTCTCTAAAGTTTTAGACAAATGAGTATTTGGCGTTTTGTCAGGGTGCCAATGTTATAAATTCACGTGATGCTTGGGATCTTTTGAGCATTCAGGTGTCACCGGCATGAGAAAAATAGTATGTCTTTTTGGCGATCTATAGGTCTTTTACGACCGACTGTAGCAGAGGCGGAGCTAGAGTTAATGTGTGGGCCCCCTTAACGGTGCATGACGCCCGCGGATCTCGGCCAAAACCCAATCAACCGTTTCGTCATCCAGGTCCTGGATGGTCGCCGCCAGGGTGTTGGCCAGTTCGGTAGCCTTGGGCGACAGGCCCGAGGTGTCGACAACAACGCGCGGGTGGGACAATCGCGCTAGGCGCCGCAATTCTTCGGCGTCGTCCCAAATCAGGTCGAAGTAGCCACAAATTTGTTGCACGAGACCGGAGCCGGGCTGGCCCCGGTGACCATGTTCCAGCGCGGAAAAGTAAGCCGAGGACGCACCCAGGTCTTCGGCCATCTTCTTCAGGGTAATCCTGCGGGTTTTGCGGAGTTCCCGCACCTTCATGCCGAATGGGGTCATTTGCGCCTCCGCAAAAGAATATACAGCGCGCCTTCGCCGCCGTCACGGGGAGCGGCATGATCGAACGCCTTTATCCAGTCCCGCAGAGGCGGTTCGTTCAGCCATCGCGGGACGGCGCTCCGCAAGACACCAATTTGACCATCCCGGCGCAGTCCCTTCCCCGTGATTACCAGGACCGTCCGGAGGCCGTTGTTGCGGGCAGTCTCCAGAAAACGATACACTCGGTCATGGGCCTGCGATTGGGTCATGCCGTGAAGGTCAAGGCGTGCTTCGATGGCCACTTGGCCTCTTCTTAAACGCATTTGTGTGCGCTTCTCTAGACCGGGCGCCTGACCGTGTGCATATGATCGGTGTGGCGCCGTGGTCTTTGGGGGCGCAACTAAGCGTTGCGCACGCGGCTTAATACATTGCGATTGATCGTCATTTTCTCTTCGGTCAGTAAGGTCAGAGGGATCTGCTTGTTTTCCCGTAAGGGGGGTCACATCGTGCGTCACGTGAGCCCAAAGCGCCCGGTCTTCCGGTCTCAGGAGGCCGGATGGGCGCTTCGAATTGCTCTTATTCTTACCCGGCTTCGTTTTCGTCATCAATCAATACAATGTGCACGTTTTGAGGGCCGTGGGCGCCGTGTTGCATGGTTTGCTCGATATCTCCCGTCGCGGAAGGACCAGTGACCATATTGACGGTCCGGGGCATCGGGGTAGGCTCGTGTTCTTGAACCGCACGCAGCTTTGTCCAAATCGCCTCATAGTGACCGTGCAAATCCTTTGTCGAGAGGACGGCGATATGCGTCAACGGCAGGAAATTCAAGGTCGTCGGGCTCTCTGGACCGGACCGGAACACCACGGTCCCGGTTTCGGCAACCCCCGCGAAGGCTCGATTTACCCCGACAGTGTCGGTTTTCAAGACTGGGCCATCGTTCACCGTCAATGTGGGCTGGCGACCCCAGGGAATGTCGTTGAGCGCCGGCGCGATTCGGATTTCTGCCGGCAGGTTCTGGCTGCTCAAATAGCGGGCGATTTCGGTAGGAAGGTCCGTCTCCGATGAAATCCGGGCGACCGTGGCCGACACCGTCTCCGCTTCTTCGGTGAACCGAGAAATCTGAGTTTCCCGATCGCCGGCTCCACGGGTGGGGATCAGGTTAACCTTGTGCGCCGCGATACGTGCTGCCGGTGCGCCCACGTAACGATCTGGATGGTCGAGGGCGCCCTTCAGGGCGCCGAGAATAGCCGAACGGTCGCCGCTCATGGGCCCTGTCTCCGCAGCCACGCGCCGCTAGCGTCGCCGCGCGCGCCCTGATGCCATTGTGCGATGAAGGTGTCACCGCTGGGCGCCGGAAAGTCTCGCCCGCCGGTCCAGCCGCCGGCCATGGGCAGCCAGGCGAAACGGCCGCGCCGGCGGCCCCAGACCCCGAGCCCAGCAATGCCAATGCCCATCACCATGCGATACAGCCCCGGCCGGCGCGCCAGGGCCACCCAAGCGCGCAGAGCAACTCGCGCGAAGGTACCGGAACGTTTGGTTTCGAACTGCTTTTGGCGCCAGGACCGCAACATGCGCGGCAACGGGATACGCATAGGACAAACGCTTTCACACTTTCCGCACAACGTCGACGCGTTGGGCAAGTTCGACGCTTCCTCCAGACCGATCAGGCCCGGAACCAGGACAGCACCCATGGGCCCGGAATAGACCCAGCCGTAGGCATGCCCGCCCACTGTCTGGTAGACTGGACAATGATTAAGGCAGGCGCCACATCGGATGCAACGAAGCATCGCCTGAAACTCCGTCCCGATAAGCTTTGAGCGGCCGTTGTCCAGTAAAACCACATGGTATTCTTCCGGACCGTCCGTATCCGCCTCGCGTCGCGGACCCGTACAGAAGGTAGTGTATACGGACATTTCCTGGCCCGTCGCCGAGCGCGCCAGAACCCGCAGAATGGTCGCCGCATCCTCCAGGGTAGGAACGATCTTCTCCAGACTGGCAATGACGATGTGGACTTTAGGCAGGGAATAGGTGAGGTCGGCGTTCCCTTCATTGGTGACCAAGACATTTGAGCCAGTTTCAGCGATCAACATGTTGGCGCCCGTGAGGCCCACGTCCGCACCAATGAACTTGTCGCGCAACTGAGCTCTGGCTTCTTCCAAAAGCTTGCGCGGCTCATCCAATGCACGCGTGGGATCCAGGCCTTCGTGACGGGCCATGAAT
>CAZNWX010000151.1:0-5733 GCA_964576415.1 uncultured Magnetovibrio sp.
TGCAGCGTCTGGGCCTTGTCCCGCTTGGCGAAACGTTTGCCCTGCGCATCTGTCTGCAGTTTTTGATGATTATAGCCGGGCGCCCGTAGCCCAAAAGTGCCTGGAGGAGGCGATGTACGTGGCTGGCTTCGAACAGGTCTTGGCCGCGAGTCACGATGGTGACACCCTGCAGATGGTCATCGACGGTCACTGCCAAATGGTAGCTGGTTGGCGTATCTTTTCGGGCCAAGACCACGTCGCCAAAGATCTCGGGCCGGGCTTGTTGGAGACCCGCCTCCGCGTCATGCCAAGTGAGGGTGGCTGTCGCAGCGATGGCCTTGTCCATTTTCAGACGCAGGGCGTGGGGTGCGCCGGTCGCAAGGCGTTCGTTGCGTTCGGCCGATGAGAGGTTCCGGCAGATCCCTGGATAGATCAGGCCGTCGGGGCCGTGTGGCGCGTTTCCGGCGGCGCTGATTTCCGCCTGGATGTCCTTACGGGTGCAGAAACAGGGATAAAGGAGGTCGCGCGCTGCCAGGGAATTCAGTGCACTCGCGTAATCGTCCATGTGCGCCGATTGCCGGCGGACCGGCGTCTCCCACGCCAGGCCCAGCCACGCCAGATCATCCAGGATAGCGGCGCCGAATTCTGGTCGGCATCTGCCGGTGTCGATATCCTCCATACGGACCAAAAACCTCGTGCCCTGGGATTTGGCGAACAGGGCCGAATAGGCGTGGCCCAGGTGCAGATGCCCGGTGGGACTTGGTGCAAATCGGGTCACGGCTATCATGGATCAAGATTGGCGCGCCGTTAACGGGGTGGCAATAGGCACCGTATTATGGGTACAAACGGAATAGGATTTTCCAGGAGGTATCATGAGCGCCATCGTTGAACTGCACGGCCCCACCCAAGAGCCCGCCTCTGGCGGTCCGGCGAAGCAACTGGTCATTTTTTGCCACGGCGTTGGCGCCGACGGCAATGATCTGATCGGGCTCGCACCATATTTCGCGCGCGTCCTGCCCGAGACCAAGTTCGTTTCCCCGAACGCGCCGGAGCAATTCGATATGGCGCCTTTCGGCTACCAGTGGTTTTCCTTGTCCAACCCGAACGACGATCGCTTGCCCGGCGTCCAGGCAGCCGCGCCAATCCTGAACAATTACATCGACCAGCAGATGGCGGCGCATGGCCTGAGTGAGGCGGAGACCGCCCTGGTCGGTTTTTCGCAAGGCACCATGATGGCCCTGCATGTGGGTTTGCGCCGCGAGAACCAGTTCGCGGGGATCGCCGGATACTCGGGCCGGCTTGTCGGACCAGACCTGTTGCAGACGGAAATGAAGACTAAGCCGCCGGTCATGCTAGTCCACGGCGAAGCCGATGAGGTCGTGCCGTCATCGTCCCTTAAGGATGCCGTCAGTGCCTTGGCGGGTGTGGGTATCGACGCGAAGTGGGAAATGCGCCCGGATCTGGGTCACGGTCTCGATGACCGGGGAATAACGATGGGCATGGAGTTCCTGGCAACGTGCTTTAGTGTGCCCCTGCCACAACCGAAGTAGCTGGCGCGAAAGTTTAACAAAATCATCACGGAGTCTTATTTGCCTGAGAATTACAACGTGTAGTATCCTTCAAATCAGAAAGATGGAGGATTATGTTGTCGACCGCTGAAGGTGTCTATCCAGCTTTGGTCCTCAACGCCGATTTTAGGCCGTTGAGCTATTTTCCGCTCTCGACCTGGTCTTGGCAGGACACGGTGAAGGCTGTTTTTATGGACCGGGTCAATGTGGTCTCTGAATACGAACACCAGGTGCACTCCCCAAGCTTCGCGATGCAACTTCCGAGTGTTATCGCGCTCAGGAAATACGTACCCCTGCAACGAAAGCCGGCGTTCACGCGCTTCAACGTGTTCCTTCGTGACAGCTTCACCTGTCAATACTGCGGCAACGGCTTTCGGGCCGAAGATCTGACCTTCGATCATGTCATCCCCCGAGCTAGGGGCGGGCGAACCACGTGGGAAAACGTAGTCACCGCCTGCGCCCCTTGTAACCTTTGGAAGGGCCACAGGCTGCCGAAGAAGGCCGGCATGTTTCCGCTGCGAAAGCCGGTGAGGCCAAGCAATTACCTCCTCCAGGAACGCGGTCGCGCCTTCCCGCCAAATTTCCTCCATGAGAGTTGGCGAGATTTTCTTTACTGGGATACGGAACTAGACGCTTAGCGCTCACCGGCAAACTTGCACGGAATTCGGGACACGATCACATCCATTGAACCGATGAGGTCTTTAGAACGCTTGTTGAAAAGCAGCCCTCCGTGGCAGTCGCGTAGAAGGTCGGGGTCAGTAGTGTTTATAGCCATAGGCATGACGGTATTAGCGTTTGCAATGCCCTGTCGAATGGTTGACAGGCGGTTGGAAATCCCTATATTTCGCGCCATTATGCCCGAAAGTGGACCAGCGGCTGAGTTTCGCTCGTGTTCCGCCCCTTTCGCATGGAAGGATCAGGCTGACGGGATTTGAAAACAACACCCGGATAAACGAGGGTTGCCATGAGCAAACGTCAAGAATCCAAGTACAAGATTAACCGCCGCTTAGGCGTCAACCTGTGGGGTCGTCCTAAAAGCCCCGTGAATACGCGCGACTACGGACCCGGCCAGCACGGTCAGCGCCGCCGCAAGCCTTCCGACTTCGGTCTGCAGTTGCAGGGCAAGCAGAAGCTCAAAGGCTATTACGGCAACATCTCCGAGAAACAGTTCCGCCGCTACTACAAGGAAGCCTCCCAGGCCAAGGGCGACACGTCTGAGAACCTCATCGGTCTGTTGGAGCGACGCCTGGACGCGGTAGTCTATCGCATGAAGTTCGTGCCAACCGTCTTCGCGGCGCGCCAGTTCGTCAACCACGGCCACGTGAAGATCAACGGTAAGCGGGTCAACATCCCGTCCTACCGGGTCAAGGAAGGCGATGTCATTGAGGTACGTGAGAAATCTCGCCAGCTCCCCATGGTGCTGCTCGCTATCGAGAGCACCGAGCGCGACGTTCCTGAGTACATGGAAGTGAACGTCAACAAGCTTCAGGGTCAGTTCATCCGCGTCCCGAAATTCGAGGATGTTCCCTATCCGGTGCAGATGGAGCCGAACCTAGTCATCGAATATTATTCGCGCTAAGCCATTTCAAGACGCAAACATTAATCTCTGTCGAAAAGTGGGGCTTTTTTGTTGTCCGCCGACGGGCGCGCCCACCCACCCACCCACCCACCTACTCTGTTCTCAAGCAGGACAGGAAACAAATTCTTGTGCAATCAGCCTTGAACTTTTATCGAATAACCGCGGCTCCCGATATGGTCTAAAGAGTACCCCGGGAGCATCATCATGCTTTAAAAGTTTTTTGTCGTTTGCCCTGGCGATCATCGGCATTAGCCTATACTAGGTCGTTGTGATCCTTAAAAAAATGTTATCTCGCTGGGCGGAACGAGAACAGATTTGACGAGGTCATCCCCCGAGAAAACTGAAATTTTAGGCCCGGACGTCTAGAAGATTGCCAGATGTTGCGTCCTGCGGCCGAAGTGGGCCTCCACTCGTTAGGCTGATCCGGTCCAATGAGACCCGGAGATCGATCCGGGCCTGAATGTCCGCATTGCGTTGGGCGATGCGGCGCTCGATGATCCGGTTATCCCGTTCGATCTTAGCCTGGCGTTGGTCTTCGGCGCGCTGCGCTAATTCTTCGCGCTCGATGGGTTCGTTTCGGGATGCTTCCAGGTCCCGGAGCAGCCACGCTTCCGTGGCTTCCCGGCTATCGCGCGACGAATTCAGCTCGTCTTTGATGGCGATCTGATTGCGTTGGAATAGGGTGTCATTGTCGATGGTGTCCAGGATGCGCTGTTGTTCATCGAGGGTTCGTTGAACCTCGGTTTCGAACTCGATGTCGTTTCGGCGGTCGCGGAGGCGCTGCGCCTCCAACTCCACCCGCTGCGCGGTAATCTGCTGGCGACGCTGGGCATCGCTAATTGCGTTCAGGCGGCTCCGGATCACATCAGCGCGCTGCTGATCAAGGCGGCGCTGCGCATCTAGCAGCAAGCGCTGGTGCTGGAGGTTGGAAACGACGGTAACTTCGGTCATCCGCAGGCGACCCTCTTGCAGTGTTCAGGAACTCCAAGCGCCTAAAACTTTAATGATTGTACCGTTCTCGTTCAACCGCGGGCATTATGCCCGCGTCGTCAATGAAGTCCCATAACAATCGGCAACAGCCATCTGCACCGTGAACGGCGAAAATCGGCCCTTCCGTAAAGGCTCCTTGGGAAACATCGAATTCTTCAGGCCGTGGCGATTTATCGCCTTGTGGGCCGATTTTCCGTCGGCTTAGGCGTGAGCAACGCCTTTTTCTTCGAATATCTGCTGCAGTTCGCCAGATTCAGCCATTTCCCGGACGATATCGCAACCGCCGACGAACTCACCCTTCACATAAAGCTGGGGGATGGTCGGCCAGTTTGAGAACTGCTTGATGCCTTCGCGAAATTCCATGTCCTGCAGAACGTCGACGCCTTTAAATTTCACTTGCAGGGTTGAAAGCAAGTGCGTGACGGCAGCGGAGAACCCGCACTGCGGCATCATAGGGCTGCCCTTCATGAACAGGACGACGTCGTTCTCGTTGATTTCGCCTTGAATGCGGTCGAAGGCGGGGTTGTCACTCATGGATAAATCCTTTCACTTAATCTGCGGCATCTTCCGGAACGCTGGTCTGCAGGGCGAGCGCATGCAAATCGCCCCCCATGCGTCCCTGAAGGGCCTGATAGACCATTTGGTGCTGTTGAACTCGGCTTTTGCCGGCAAATGCCGACGATACCACATAGGCCGCATAGTGATCGCCGTCGCCACGAAGATCCTCGATGGTGACCTGAGCGTCAGGAATACCATCCTTGATCAGGCCTTCGATTTCAGTCGCTTCCATGGCCATGGCGGTGGTCCCTTTACTGAGTGTTTCGGATCCATTGCGCATGAACACGACCGTACGGACCCGTTCCGTCGCACCTTCCCCAAGGATATGGCCGTAACCACGGACATCGTCAACCCTTGCCGGAGAAGGGATATTTGCGAGCCCTGAGTTACAGGTTGTCGGCGAAATAGCGGCTCATCAGCGCAAACTGGCTGCGGCGCTCGCCTTCGTTAAGACTAGGCATGACGTCTTTTAGCACCCCATGGCCTAGAAACAGCCATCTGGGTTGTTGTCCAGGCCGACGTCAGGTAATGAATCTGCGCGCGGGAGAGGGCAGACATGGCGACATTTGCACTTGGAATCGACATTGGCGGTACGTTCACGGACGTGGTCGCGTTCGTGCCGTCATCAGGCCGGCAAGTCAGTCGGAAGGTCCTGACATCTCATGACGAGCCGGCGCGCGCCGTGATTGATGGTATTGCCGCGGTCCTTGAGGATGACGCGTTGCAGGCCGAGGACTGCGATCGTCTGGTTCATGCCACGACCTTATTCACCAATGCGTTGATCGAGCGTAAAGGTGCGAAGACGGGCATGCTGACCACGCGGGGATTTCGCGACACCTTGGAAATCGGCCGTGAACGCAAGTACGAGCTTTACGACTTGGCCATTACCAAGCCGTCGCCCTTGGTGCCCCGGCCCTTGCGTCACGAAGTGTCGGAGCGAATCGGCGCAGATGGTTCCGTGCATCTTCCGTTGGATCGCGAAGGGCTCATGGCGTCGGCCCAGGCCTTGGTGGCTGACGGCGTGGAGGCCGTTGCCGTAGTGTTCCTGCACGCCTATGC
>CAZNWX010000152.1:0-5690 GCA_964576415.1 uncultured Magnetovibrio sp.
CCGCCTTCTACCTTGGTGTCCTCATTGATCTTATCGAACTCTTCTCGGTCCGCCTGTTCGCCGATCAACAAGGTTGTGTCGCCTGCCTCCGAGATCTCCACCTTCTGCAGCATCTGACGGACAATAACTTCGATATGTTTGTCATTGATACCAACACCCTGCAAGCGATAGACGTCCTGCACTTCGTTGATCAGGTACTCAGCAAGGGCCTCGACACCCAGCACGCGCAGAATGTCATGCGGCACCGGGTTGCCGGCCATCAATGGATCGCCGATTCGCACATAGTCGCCTTCCTGCACGGAGATGTGCTTACCCTTTGGGATCAGGTATTCCTTGGGCTCGTCATCTCCTTCGCTGGGAACAACCACGATGCGGCGCTTGTTCTTATAGTCCTTGCCAAATTCCACGCGGCCTTCGTTTTCGGCGATGATCGCGTGATCTTTTGGCTTCCGTGCTTCGAACAATTCCGCAACTCGCGGCAGACCGCCCGTGATATCACGGGTCTTCGCAGATTCACGCGGGATTCGCGCCAAGACGTCACCCGCGTGTACTTCTTGACCCGATTCTACGGACAAGATGGCGTCCACGGAGAGGAAATAACGGGCCTCGAGACCGTTGTCCAAGGTCACAACCTCGCCCTTCTTGTCGCGGATGGTCACCCGTGGCTCCAGATCGGTGCCCTTCGGCTGCGCCTTCCAGTCGACGACAACCTTAGATGCAATCCCCGTGGCTTCATCCAACTTCTCCGTGATAGATATGTTGTCGATGAGGTCCACGTAGTTCGCGAACCCCTCTATTTCGGAGATGATCGGAAGCGTATAGGGATCCCACTCGGACAGTTTGTCGCCGCGGTTGACTTTCGCCTTGTCCTTGACGGTCAGTTTGGCGCCATAGGGCACCCGGTGACGGGCCCGCTCGCGCTTCTGATCGTCGATGATGACCAACTCCGCATTCCGGCTCATAACGATCTGCACGCCTTCGGAGTTCTTAACCGTGTTGCAGTTGGCGTATTGGACCTTGCCGGTTACGGCAGATTCTACGTTCGACTGCTCCGTGCCACGCTGCACGGCGCCGCCGATGTGGAAGGTCCGCATGGTCAACTGCGTGCCGGGCTCGCCGATAGATTGGGCGGCAATAACGCCGACCGCCTCACCGATGTTAACCCGCGTGCCGCGGGCGAGATCACGACCGTAGCAACTGGCACACACGCCGTCCACGGATTCGCAGGTCATAACCGAACGAATTTTCGCCGTTTCTAATCCGGCCTCTTCCAAGACGACGCAGTGTTCCTCGGTGATGATCTGGCCGCGCTTGACCATGACTTTCCCGGTTTCCGGATGGCGTAAATCTTCCGTGGCGGTCCGGCCGAGCACTCGCTCGGTCAGCGGCGACACCACATCGCCACCTTCGACGATGGCGCTTACAGTGATGCCCAGCTTGGTTTTACAGTCCTCCTCGATGATAATGCAATCCTGCGCCACGTCGACGAGACGCCGGGTCAGGTAACCGGAGTTGGCCGTCTTCAGAGCCGTATCCGCCAAACCCTTGCGCGCGCCGTGAGTGGAGTTGAAGTACTCTAGTACGGTCAGACCTTCCTTGAAGTTCGAGATGATTGGGGTTTCGATGATCTCACCGGACGGCTTGGCCATCAGGCCCCGCATACCAGCCAGCTGCTTCATTTGAGCGGCCGAGCCTCGCGCACCGGAATGCGCCATCATGAACACTGAGTTGACCGGTTGACCTTCGTCGGGGCTCTCAATCTTCTTCATCATCTCGTCGGCGACCCGGTCCGTGCAGTGCGACCAAGCGTCAACGACCTTGTTGTATTTCTCACCCTGGGTGATCAGGCCGTCCAAGTATTGCTGCTCGTACTGTTTGACCTTGTCTTCGGTTTCGGCGACCAGGGTTTCCTTAGCTTCCGGAATAACTAGGTCGTCCTTACCGAAGGAGATACCGGAACGGCAGGCGTGCTTAAAGCCTAGCCCCATCATCCGGTCGGCGAAGATCACCGTCTCCTTCTGACCACAATGACGATACACCTCGTCGATAACGGTGGAGATTTCCCTCTTGGTCAACAGTTGGTTGATCAGGTCGAAGGGGATGTTCTTGTTACGGGGTAGCGCATCGGCAAGCATCATCCTGCCCGGTGTCGTTTCCACGCGAATGGTGGTGGGGGTGCCTTCTTGGTCGACTGTATGATAACGGGCCTGAACCTTTGCGTGCAGCGAAACCGCGCCGGCCTCTAGGGCCTGCTCAATCTCACCCATGTCCAAGAACGCCATGCCTTCACCCGGTTCACCTTCGCCCGACATGGTCAAGTAGTACAACCCAAGAATGATATCCTGGGACGGCACGATGATCGGCTTACCATTGGCCGGGCTGAGGATGTTGTTCGTCGACATCATCAGCACACGCGCTTCCAACTGTGCTTCCAGGCTCAGGGGGACGTGCACGGCCATCTGGTCGCCGTCGAAATCGGCGTTGAAGGCGGCGCAGACCAGTGGGTGAAGCTGGATAGCCTTACCTTCGATGAGGACGGGCTCAAAAGCCTGAATACCCAAACGGTGCAGCGTCGGGGCCCGGTTCAAAAGGACTGGATGTTCGCGAATCACTTCTTCAAGGATATCCCAGACTTCCGGACGCTCCTTCTCGAGCATACGCTTGGCGGCCTTGATGGTGGTCGCCATGCCATAAAGCTCAAGTTTCGAATAGATAAACGGCTTGAACAGTTCCAAAGCCATCTTCTTTGGCAGCCCACACTGATGCAACAGTAATTCCGGGCCGACAACGATGACCGAACGGCCCGAATAGTCTACGCGTTTGCCCAGAAGGTTCTGGCGGAATCGCCCCTGCTTACCCTTCAGCATGTCGGACAGGGATTTCAGTGGACGCTTGTTGGCGC
The DNA here is from genome assembly GCA_964576415.1 of uncultured Magnetovibrio sp. Lineage (GTDB taxonomy): Bacteria > Pseudomonadota > Alphaproteobacteria > Rhodospirillales > Casp-alpha2 > UBA3470. The sequence continues at coordinate 2,903 of CAZNWX010000152.1, forward strand.
CCGTGATGGCTCTTCCGCGGCGACCGTTGTCGAACAGTGCGTCAACGGATTCTTGCAACATCCGCTTCTCATTCCGGACGATGATCTCCGGTGCACGGAGTTCGATCAAGCGCTTCAGGCGGTTGTTGCGGTTGATCACCCGGCGATAAAGGTCGTTAAGGTCCGATGTCGCGAACCGGCCACCGTCCAACGGCACCAGCGGACGCAGTTCCGGAGGAATAACCGGGACCACCTCCAGGATCATCCATTCGGGCCGCGCACCCGACTCGATGAACGCTTCAACCAGCTTGAGGCGTTTCACCAGCTTCTTACGCTTGGCTTCGGACTTGGTTTCCTTAAGGTCGATCCGGATATTTTCGAGTTCTTCCTCGTGGTCGAGAGCTGCGAGCATATCGCGGATCGCCTCAGCCCCAATTCCGGCGGTGAAGCTGTCCTCGCCGTATTCTTCGATGGCGTTTTGATATTGCTCCTCGGTCAGCATCTCGTGCAGGCTCAGCGGCGTCAGGCCCGGTTCCACGACGACATGGTTCTCGAAATATAGAATGCGCTCGAGGTCCTTCAAGGTCATGTCCAAAAGCAGGCCGACACGGCTCGGCAGGGACTTCAGGAACCAGATGTGCGCCACCGGCGAGGCGAGTTCGATATGGCCCATACGCTCGCGTCTAACCTTCTGAAGCGTCACCTCAACGCCGCACTTCTCACAAACGATTCCCTTGTACTTCATGCGCTTGTACTTGCCGCACAGACATTCGTAATCCTTAGTCGGGCCGAATATGCGGGCACAAAACAAGCCGTCGCGCTCTGGCTTGAAGGTCCGGTAGTTGATGGTTTCGGGTTTCTTGATTTCGCCAAAAGACCACGATCGGATGCGCTCAGGCGAGGCAATGGAAATCCGGATTAGGTCGAAACGCTGGGTGCCCTGAGGCTGGCCGAAGATTTTCATCAATTCGTTCATGGATTTTCTCCTTCAGGGGCAGTGAATCAGTTGAGCTCGACGTTGAGGCCAAGGGAGTGCAGTTCCTTGACCAGAACGTTGAAGGACTCGGGAATCCCAGCCTCGAACGTGTCGTCACCGCGGACAATGGCTTCATATACCTTGGTCCGGCCAGAAACATCATCCGATTTAACGGTTAGCATTTCCTGGAGCGTATAAGCGGCGCCGTAAGCCTCAAGCGCCCAGACCTCCATCTCGCCAAAGCGCTGGCCACCGAACTGGGCCTTACCGCCGAGTGGTTGTTGGGTCACTAGACTGTAAGGACCGATGGAACGTGCATGGATCTTGTCGTCTACCAGGTGGTGCAGCTTCAACATGTAAATGTAACCCACGGTGACCGGCCGGTCGAAGGTTTCGCCGGTCCGTCCATCGGTGAGGATAGTTTGACCGGAACCGTGCAGCCCCGCCTTCTCAAGCATCTCGACGATTTCCGGCTCCCGGGCGCCGTCGAACACCGGCGTCGCGATCGGTACACCGTTGCGTAGGTTGGTGCCTAACTCATCTAGGCCGCCGTCGTCCAGGTTGGAGATATCCGACTTGAACTCTTCCGGCTGATAGATGTCCTTGAAGTGAGACTTGAGCTTGGCGTAACTGCTCGATTGCCGGGCCGCGTCCAAGACTTCGCCGATCTGTTCTCCAAGCCCTCGGCAGGCCCAACCCATGTGAGTCTCCAAGATCTGACCGACGTTCATGCGCGATGGCACGCCCAAGGGGTTGAGGACAATGTCGACGGGGGTGCCGTCCTCTAGGTAGGGCATGTCCTCGGCAGGCACGATCTTTGAGATCACGCCCTTGTTACCGTGACGGCCGGCCATCTTGTCGCCCGGCTGCAGCTTGCGCTTAACGGCGACGAAGACCTTGACCATCTTCATGACGCCCGGGCTAAGGTCGTCGCCGCGCTGCAGTTTGTCGACCTTGTTCTCGAAACGGGCTTCGAGACGGGCGATATCGGCTTCGAACTGGCCTTTAAGGGTTTCCACATCCTTCATTATCTTGTCGTTGGCGATGACGATTTGCGACATCTGGCCAACGGTGTATTGGGATAGGACCTCTTCGGTCAGTTTGGTTCCGTCATTCAGGCCTTTCGGGCCGCCGACTGCCTTGCGATTGACTAGCATGCCCTGCAAACGGGACTGAAAGCTGCGCTCCAGGATTGCCCTTTCGTCGTCTCGGTCCTTTGCAAGACGCTCGATCTCCGAGCGTTCAATGGCCATGGCACGTTCGTCCTTGTCGACGCCTCGGCGCGAGAAGACCCGCACTTCAACGACCGTCCCGGACACGCCCGGCGGCAGACGCAACGACGTGTCGCGTACATCGGAGGCCTTTTCGCCGAAGATCGCACGGAGCAGTTTTTCCTCCGGCGTCATCGGGCTTTCACCCTTCGGTGTAACTTTACCCACCAGAATGTCGCTCGGCTTCACTTCGGCGCCGATGTAAACTATCCCAGCTTCATCCAGGCTCTTGAGGGCTTCCTCGCCAACGTTCGGAATGTCGCGGGTGATTTCCTCTTGGCCGAGCTTCGTATCTCGGGCCATAACCTCAAATTCCTCAATGTGGATCGAGGTAAAGACATCGTCGCGGACCATGCGTTCAGAGATGAGGATGGAGTCTTCAAAGTTATAGCCATTCCAAGGCATGAACGCGACCAGCACGTTCCGGCCCAGCGCCAGCTCTCCCAGTTCCGTCGACGGGCCGTCACCAATGCAGTCGCCGGTCTGGACCACGTCGCCCACTTTAACCAAGGGACGCTGATGCAGGTAGGTGTTCTGGTTCGAACGCTGGAACTTACGCAGG
>CAZNWX010000153.1:0-5383 GCA_964576415.1 uncultured Magnetovibrio sp.
CTGGGCGCACATCTCGTTCTGTCAGATCGCCGGCCCACTCATCGAGGGACCCGACGGGCTCGAATTGCGGAGCACGTCGGTGATCGACCCCGGAAAGCTCGATCGTTCACCCACCGGCACGGGAGTCTCGGCCCGGCTGGCGGTGCTGCACGCCCGAGGCCGGGCAGCGGTGGGCGACCGACTCCTGATGCGTTCGGTCATCGGTTCGGAGTTCCACGGCCGGATCGTCGATGCGTCCGAAGACGGCATGATCGTTCCCGAGATCAGCGGTCGAGCCTGGATCACCGGCGTCACCCATCATCTGGTCGACCCGGCCGACCCGTGGCCCACCGGGTACCGGGTGGCCGACACCTGGCCCGGCGCGAGCGGTGACCTCTAGGGTCGCGGCCATGGCACCGCCGTTCCGTTTCGGAATCCAACTCTCGGGCCCCATCGAGGGCATGACCTGGGCCGACACCGCCCGCCACGTCGAACAGCAGGGCTTCTCGTCGCTGCTCATGCCCGATCACTTCCACGACCAGTTCGGTCCGCTCACTGCGTTGGCCGCGGCCGCGGCCGTCACCGGACAGATTACCGATGTCCGGAAGTTGATGGGCTAGGGGGGCGGTTATGGAAAAGTTCACCTCTTTAAGAGCCGTCGCGGCACCTTTGCCGGAAAAGAATGTCAATACGGACATCATCATTCCCATCAAACGACTAGTTGGAACCGAGCGGGGGACTTTAGGTGAGTTTGCGTTCGAACCGTGGCGCTATGGTGCTGATGAGCTCCCAAACTCGAATTTCGTGCTAAATCAACCGCGTTATGCCGGTGCCGAGATCCTTATCGCTGGCAGAAACTTTGCCTGTGGGAGCTCTCGCGAGGGTGCGGTTTGGGCGCTTAATGAGTTCGGCATCCGTGCCCTGATGGCGCCCAGCTTTGGAGCTATTTTCTTCAATAACTGTTTTCAGTCGGGTGTCCTACCCATTGTTCTTGATGATGCGATTATCGACGACTTCATGTGCCAAGCACGGGAAGCGGTGGCCGGACCACAGTTCACCATCGACCTCGAGCAGCAAATCGTGACGTCACCGGATGGCAGGACAGTCGCTTTTGAGACAGAGCCCTTCCGCCGAGAGGCCTTGTTGGCGGGGCTGGATGATCTGGGGATGACCATGAAACGGATAGGCGATATTGATACCTTCCAAGCGGCTGACCGCGATGCACGCCCGTGGATCTACGGTTTGTAACAAAAGGTCTAGTTGGCGTCCGAGTGATGGTTGATTCCGGTGGTGGGATAAGCCGCGTCCTGGTCGAATTCCATGGCGATGCACCCGCGATTGCGAGTGCATCGTGCATGTGCATTACGGTAAGCATAACACTGCCAAGCGATCGGCTGACGATGGGCGATCGTGGTCGGGGCTCCGATTAGACGGCGGCACTCACCAGGCAAAGAAACTCAGCGACAGCGCCTTGGTCGATCCATCGCGCCACTACAACAAGATCGTTCTCCGGGTCGATCCAGATGATATTGGCGCCCGCCCCGACGGCGGCATAGGAGGAGGCCGCAGCTTTTGGCCATTCGCCGTAGTCCGTATTGAGCCACCAAAGAAAACCGTATCCGGGCCGGATGGGGCAGGGCGCGCGAAGCGCGTCTACCCATCCCGTCGGCAACAGGGCCTTGCTGTCCCATTGACCGGCCCGGTGGATCAGCAGGCCAAAGCGGGCATGGTCGTAGGAATTGATGTGGATTCCGCCGCCCCAATGGGTGCCACCGGGAACCGATTGCATCCGTTGGCCGTCAATATTGACGAAAGCGTTGTCGTATCCATGCCACGTCCAGGTGTTGGAAGCGCCGATCGGATCCATGATACGCGTCTTCAAAATCTTGGGCAGCGGTGTCTTGAAGAGATGAAGTAGGCTTAAGGACAAGAGATTGACCCGCACGTCGTTATATTCCCAAAAACTGCCCGGGGTCTGAAGGTCGCGGTGCTGGCCTTTGCGGCTGTTATCGGATCCGGGACCAACCTGGCGGTTGCGATCGACCAGATCGGGTCTATCGAAAAGAGTACCCTCCCATTCGCTGGTTTGGTGCAAGAGGTGGCGCCACGTGATAGCGGCGTTGTGCGTACCTGAAAATAGATCACCCGGAACCTTGTTATTGACTGGCTCATCGAGATCCGTGACTAAGCCATTGGCAACTGCCAAGCCCATCAGTACGGAGAGATAACTTTTTGCAATTGAGAAGGTCATATCGGGCCGGGAGGGTTCCCCCCATTTTGCGGCGATCTTGCCACCACGCAGAATAAGGCCGTTGGGGCCGCCCCGGGGCTCGATGGGACCCAGTGGTTGGTTGTACGGCGGTTCCTCAAGTTCGGTCAGCGTCGGTATCGCGCCGTCTCGGTGAATGTCGCGCGGCCATGACGTTTCGTGGCTCTCGGCAAATTTCAATGCTGTATCCAGTTTTGCCGCATCCAGGCCGGCCTCTTCGGGTGTAATCGCGGCCCAGTCCGATTCCCGATCTGGAAAATAGGTCATTAATGGATTCCTTCCTTGTCGTGTTTTTGTTCACGTTCGAGGGCGATAACCATCTTGAGGTGTGCCTTTTCGGCTTCGCCGATGTGATGGCGTGCAACCGCTTCCGCTTCCCCGTGCCGTCCATCTAGGGCGTATGTGGTGCTCGGCAGCAGCGTCATGGCGTCACGAAGCGTATTCAACGCCTGAAGCAGATAACGGTTATGGGCAGCTGCATAAATATATTGGTGGAAGATCTGGTTGAGCTCCGCCCTCTCGTCCACTGCGGTGGTTTCATCGGCCTGGGCGATAATGTCATTCAACGTGGCAATCTGGGATTCTGCGGCGTGCTGTGCGGCCAGGCCCGCCACATCAGCTTCGCGAACGCGGTCGCCGGGCGCGAATGCCCCGGTACGGATGGCCTCAAGAAGCTTCAGATGAACAAGTTCTCCGCGCGATAGGTTTGCCTGGTTGCGGCCGTCATCGTCATCGATCTTGGCGGTCATTGGAATAGGATCTAGTAGTCCAAGCGTGAATAGGCCGCGCGAAGCCAGGACGAGCTCGAGTGGTTCTGGCCGGGATCTTGTGGACAGAGCTTTGTCATCCGATTGGACCCCCTTCAGCGATTGTACACGAATGCTTACCGTATTGCGCCAAACTATCCGTGTGAAAACGGCAATTGTGAAATGACGTGGATTTCCGGACCGCGCGTCACCATGGTAATTTAACCCCGTTTTGTCGGGAGGAATCCAGCATGATCGCCGGAAAACTTGGAGCTTACGCCGTTGAGCTAAGCACGCGTCCGTTATCCGATGACGTCTTGCACGCCGCGAAACGCTGTTTCGTGGACGGCATGGCCGCAATGATCTGTGGGGCGGTGCATCCCCCGGCCACGTTGATGACCGAAGCGCTGAGCGAAGAACTTGACCATGGCGGCGCACAAATCGTGCCGTCAGGACGTCGCGGGCCTGTGCGCACGGCGGCACTTATCAACGGGGCGGCGGCGCACGCCATGGAAGTGGACGACATTTTTCGCGACGCCGTTTATCATCCGGGCCCGCCGGTGATTTCGGCAGTCCTGGCAGCTAGCCAAAGCGCCGGCCACGATGGCATGATGTTGCTGCGCGCCATCATTGCCGGCTACGAGGTTTCGAACCGGGTCGGCAAGGCCATGCAGCCGGCGCATTACGACTATTGGCACACCACTGGCACGATTGGCACCATCGGCGCGGCTGCCGGCTGTGCCGCGGCCATGGGATTGACCGCCGAACAGGCGAAACATGCGTTGGCGAATGCGGTGACGATGGCAGCTGCGCTGCAGCAGGCATTTGCGACCGATTCCATGGGAAAGCCGATTCACGCTGGCCACGCGGCGGAGGCGGGCGCCATGGCTGCCATGGTCGCAAAGCACGGTGTCATCGGGGCCGAGGGCATGTTCGAAGGGCCGCGGGGGTTTGGCTATGCCATGAGCCGCGATGTGGATTGGGACAGTGCCGTGGCCGATCTTGAGAGCGACTACACAATTACCCGGATGACCCAGAAGAACCACACCTGTTGCGGTCACACATTTGCAGCGATTGACTCAATGATTGCCTTGGCGTCCGAGCACCAGCTTAGCGCTGAGAACGTGGCGTCTATCCATATTGGGACATATGCCAAAGGCGTGGAAATCTGCGGCAATCGGAATCCGCAGACCGTGTATGAAGCTAAGTTTTCGCTTCCCTATGCCGTCGCTGCGGGATTGGTTCTGGGGCGCGTGCGGTTCGCCGCCTTTAGCGAAGAGAAACTGAACGATCCGGACATCCGTTCGGTCATGTCGCGTATCGAATTCGAGACCGACCCGGACGCCGAAGCCAAGTTCCCGAATTTTCGCTCTGCCACAGTCACTGTGGAAACTATGGACGGGGCTCGATATGAGCACCATTCGCCGACCCGCAAGGGGGATCCAGATAATCCGTTGAGCGACGCGGAACTAGAGGACAAATATCGTGAGTTGGTGGATCCGGTCATCGGGCCCGACGCGGCTAGCAAGCTTTTGGGCGAATGCTGGCGGTTGGAGCAGGTTCACGATGTCGCCCAACTTTCTTATGTGCGCGCCGCAGCTGTTGCCTAATTAACCTGAGAAATTCATGCCATGCCTCTGGGTGATGCCATGATTTAGGGGTTGTTAATGACTCCGGCACCATAGTGGCGCGAATAAATAACGATCCAGGTTGGAGACCGGTCATGGCGTTACGTGAACCTTTAAAGATGAGAAAAATCAGCGGCAACCAGACCCAACGGCACTATGTTCGCAACTACACTGGCCATCCGGTGCGATTAATTGGCACCGCAATTGAAAAAGAGTGCTTCTTAGGCGACTTGAGAGAGGACACCTTGGATGTCTTGGGCGTTCATCGGCGCCGCAAGAAACGAGTAACTATTCATTAATACATTGATAATAATAATATATTTGTGTTCCACGATTAGGTTAACGAGGGGCGTTTCACAGGATTTAACAAATATTGCAACGCACAAAAATATGATGCATTGCAAAAGTAATTCGTGTATAAAGTGCGCTTTAGGGAAATATGACAGCTTAAACCGGATGCATTTCGGCGCTGTGGGTAGCTGTTGAGTAGAGTAGGGTTTAAGACTATCGCAAAGATCGAACTGGTTCGGTTTCTTTCGGACAGCGCCGGCGACGCGCTGAAAAAAGCACAAGATGCGAAACCGGAAACTGCGAAAATGCTTCTTGATGAAGCTGAAGAGTTGTTGGCGCTCGCAACGTCGGTGCTGAACCGGCCAACTGCTGAACTCCTTGAAGCGCGGGCGGCGGCATAATGGCTTCTCGTCGTACTGATACAAAGAAGCCCGAGCCGGATCGTCCCCAGGTCAAGAAGACCCGGAAAT